>JAFDFO010000031.1 GCA_019309815.1 Deltaproteobacteria bacterium | reverse complement strand
GTTTGCCGGAGATTCGCGGCGGTGGGTGCGCCGACGTACTAAGGTACTTCAAGTGCCCACCAACAAAGAAGATCCGGTGAAATCGGCAGACCCGAAGGGCCATACTGTTTTGGCGCAGCAGTTGCGCCTGACGGCTTGAAAAGAGGCACTACGTGTCAAGGCGTTAGCCGCAAAAAACGAAGGAAAGAACAGCATAGCAACTAACTCGGCAAGTTGACAGATTTGGACGGCCCTGCTCTGAGATAACCCGTTGCAATGGTATTGATTATTGTTGGTCCTTCGTTTTTTTGGCGGTGGATTTGGGAAGGGTGTCAGGGGTATGCGCGGCTACGGCCCTGCTTTGTGGCGACCAACACCAGTATATAGAGGTCCGGTTTGTCAGTAAACGCTTCGATCTCGAATCCATAAGGCTCGAACAAGGTTCTGGTCTCGAATTTTTCGGGAAAGTTATCCAAGGGGAAAGGCGACTTCTCCTTGAGAAGATCAATAAAGGATTTCCCCATGGGATGACTGATCACCATACGACCCCCCTGTTTCATCATCCGACTTATGTTGCCAAAACTTCCGGGCTTGTCTGCAATATTGGGGTAACAGGCATTTAGAAACAGGACATCGATACTCTGATTTGGGAGTTGGAGGTCGCGAACATCCCCGGGAAGCGTTGCCGCGTATGGGTACTGTTTCTTCAAATGTGCCAGCATGGTCTCCGAAAGATCACAGGCATAGATGATCTCAGGCTTGTAGGCTTGGATCAGCGGGATCAGTATCCCTGTTCCTGTGCCCACATCCAAGACCGTGCTGCCCTTCCCTATTCGGGCTGATGCCACAATTTCCTGCAGACGCGCCGGCACACCTTCCGGCAAAGGAGGGTCAAATACGTGGATGAGTTGGCTGAAAAAATCGCGTTGGCGTTCGTTAGTTCTTTGGATCTGCTGTTCATTCAGCTTTTTTGGATTGCCAGCAGACAAGCCTATCTCCGGTCAGGCAATATCCCCGAATCGCATACAATCAACCTTCATGGGCCTCGACCCGGTTTCGTCCATTGTCTTTGGCTTTGTACAGAGCCTGATCCGCAAACTCAATAAGCTCTTTTGCATCGTGGATTGTCTCATGTGGAAATGTGGCAACCCCCACGCTGATAGTAACTTGCAGGACATTACCGTTGTCCTTAACCTCATGGCTTTCCACCATATGTCGGAGACGTTCAGCTGCTTCTATGGCTGCTGCCTTGTCTGTATGATACATGATGAGCGCAAACTCCTCGCCTCCGTATCTTGCTGCCAAGTCGCTTTCCCTTATCGAGCGCTCAATGACTTCTGCGAGGGCCCTCAAGACGACGTCACCAGTCTGGTGACCATAGGTGTCGTTGAATTTCTTAAAGAAGTCTATATCTAACAAAACGCAGGATATAGTTTCATGATACCGTCTTGCGCGCAAAAAGTCCTGTGACAACTGTTCGTGGAAATATCGGTGGTTGTATAGACCTGTCAGCCCATCCCGATTAGCCATTTCCTGAAGTAGTATATTCTGCTCCTGCACCTCTTGATACAGTTCTCTGAGCTTCAAGTGAATATTCACACGAGCAATTAACTCCGCTTCATCAAAGGGTTTGGTCACGTAATCCAGGGCCCCCATCTGAAGACCTTTCACTTTGTCAGAGGTTTCTGCCTTTGACGTAACCATGATGATGGGAATCTCCTGGGTCGTTTCGTCTTCTTTAAGGTGCTGGCACACCTCGTAGCCATCCATGACCGGCATGATCAGATCCAACAGGATGATGTCCGGTTGTCCAGACTTGGCCGCTTCCAGACCAGCCTTGCCATCCTGAGCCAACATCACTTCGTGCCCTTTTTTGGTCAGCATGGTCTTAGCAACATGGGCAATCAACTTGCTATCGTCTACGATCAGTATCTTAGCCATGAGGCAATCCTTTAAGTCACAAGTTTATGTCATAGGTTTTGTAAAGCTACCCCGGTTATCCTCGAAGCAGCGTCGTGATCGCTAAGTCTATCGATTCATAAGTTCGATTACGAACTTATTTAGACATCGGCCGAGCTCAGCCGAGCCGAGTGAGCATCTGTTCCGATCTGATGAGTCAAAATACGTAACTGTATTTACGAATTAAAGCACTAAGTCAGCTTGGCAAGAACGATACCGGATATGTCCTCCAGTGCAGCAACCACTTTTGCAGCACCGAGCTCGATAGCTGCCCCGGGCATGCCAAACACTACTGAAGTGCCTTCGTCCTGGGCAATAGTAAAAGCACCCGCCTGCTTCATTGCCAGGAGGCCGTCGCTCCCATCGTTACCCATGCCGGTCAACAACACGCCAATGGCCTTGTCTCCTGCGGCCCTTGCAACTGACTGGAACAAAATGTCTACCGAAGGCCGTTGGTACTTCACCGGTTCACCGTCGTGCAGTCGGACGAAATATCCATCGAGGTCACTAAGCAATTCAAGGTGGAATCCACCAGGTGCCAAAAGGACTTTCCCTCTCGCGACGCGGTCTGCGTCTTCGGCCTCCTTGACGTCGAGCGCACAGGACGCGTCCAAATTCTGTGCAAAGGTCTTCGTGAACCGGGCCGGCATGTGCTGGACTATGATCATTCCGTTCATATTGGAAGGCATAGCGGCGAGAAGCCTATGAATAGCGCGCGTGCCGCCGGTCGAGGCTCCAATTGCGATAACCCTGTCGGACGGGCCAGTGAGATCCTCAAGCACAGGGGGTTTTTCAGGCTGTGCGAACAGCGCGGAGGTTCTGATTTTGGCCTGTGCAGCTGCCCGGATTTTTGTCACGATTTCATATTTCAGTCTCTGAAGACCGGTCTTTACGTCCCCCGTTGGTTTGGCAACAAAATCGACGGCCCCGGCATCCAGGGCTTCCAAGGTGCGTACGCTGTTTTCACGGGTGTATGAGCTGATCATGATGACCGGCAAGGGACGGAAGCTCATGAGGCGCTTCAGAAAGGTGATCCCGTCCATTCTAGGCATCTCAATATCCAGAGTGATTACATCGGGTTTATGTTGGACAATCAAGTCCTTTGCTTCATATGGATCAGAAGCCGTTCCCACTATCTGAATATCAGATTCCTCCGCGAGAACGTTTTTCAGCACGGCCTGGACTGTAGGAGAATCGTCAACTATGAGCACGCGAACTGGTTTCATGTCTTGAACATCATCACCGGGGATTTGTCGAGTCGCTTCTGGAAAACCCTTGCCTTATAAGCTTGTTCATCCTGAACCAATCGTCGTTCTCTTCTTATGTCAAACCGCTTCAAAAGGACGCGATTAGTATCACTGTGGAACATAATCTTTCTCCCCTTGTTTCCTCCAACATCTTCACTCACAATGGGGATCCCCTCCAGCCCCAGAAACTTCCTTGCAAAACGAATGTTTGATCCGGTGACGTCACCGTCGTCTCTTCTGAATATCAATACCTTGCCCCCTCCAAACAACTTGGCTTTAAGCTCTTTTCTGCGTGCCCCCAGCTTGATAAGTTCGCCAATCAACAGTTCCATGGCATACATACCGTAACGGCCGACATCGCAAGACAGCATCTCATCAGGATGTACCATGCCGGGAAGCAAAAAATGGTTCATCCCGCCCACCTTGCGTTCCGCATCATAGATACACGTGGCGATACAGGATCCTACGACAGTGTAAAGTACTTCGCCGTTTTGCGTTGCAAAATACTCTCCTGCCGTGAGCATAACAAGTGTTTTCTTGAGTTTCTGGCTGTAAAACCGGTTCAAGCGCGTGTCCTGTTCCTTATCGTTGCTTTTGATAAGTGGAATGGCCTACCAGAGCAAAGCGTTTATCCACGCCGATTAGCGACTCTGAGGCTCCCAGACACAGAAATCCGTCTGTTTCCAGAAGGTGGTAGAAGCTATCGATCAGCTTTGTTTTGAATGCAGGATCAAAGTATATCATGACATTCCGACAAAAAATAATGTCTACAGGACTCTTGAATGGGAATTCAGCGCTCATGAAGTTAAGCCTGCGGAAGACGATGTTCTTTTTTAGCCCTTCTTTGGCCAAGAATAGTCCTTTGTCTTTTCCCGTTCCTTCTGTGAAATATCTCTCGAGATACTCCGTAGGAATCGCTTTCACACTGCGGCTCGGATACGAGCCATTGTAGGCAAATTTGAGAGCGTCTGTATCAATGTCAGTGCCCAAGATCTTAATGTCCCAACCGTCGGCGTCTCCAAAAGTGTCGTCAACCACCATGGCAATGCTGTACGGTTCTTCGCCTGTTGCACATCCGGCAGACCATATGCGCAGTTTCTTCGTAGTCTTGAGTTTGGCAATATGTGGCAATATGATGTTAGCCGTATGCTCAAACTGTTTTGTGTTCCTGAAAAATGCGGTCTGGTCAACGGTAAGCCTGTTGATGAGTTGCCTAAGTTCCAATCCGCCGTTTTTGTCGTGGAGCAGGTAATCATAATATCCACGGTATGAGTCTAATCCCAATTGGCTCATTCGGGTGGACAGCTTACGCTGTAACGTTGCCACATTTCTCCGAGAGAATGAGATGCCAGTATGCTTTTTGATAAGTCGTATGAATAGCTCAAACTGGGTCTTGGATAGGGGGGAGATCATCAGTACATGCCGTGCGGATTAAGTCGCATCAAGGATTTCGAGTTCCTCGGGACTCAAGAGTCGATCCACATCCAATAAGACGATAAGCCCGCGATCCTTCTTCCCAATGCCTTGTATGTAATCCACGTGTACACCAGGAGGGAGACTGGACGCCGCCTGGACTTCCTCAGGTAAGAGTTCCACGACGTCCGAAATGTCGTCCACAATTACCCCCATCATTCTTCCCGATATCTCCATAACAATAATCGAGTGGAAGGGGGTGTAGGTGGTTTTCGGGAGTTTGAACTTGTCTCTCAGATCAAATACAGGGAGAATTACTCCCCGCAGGTTGATGATCCCCTTGATGAATTCTTTCATGTTGGGCAGCGGGGTGATTTTCTGATAACTTACAACCTCTTTTATTTTGAGGATCTCAACCCCGTATACTTGCTCATTGATCGAGAAGATCACATATTGCTGCATTTCAGACATCAGAATTCCTCAAATCCTTCGTCCAGCTCTTTGTCTATTGAGTCCTCCGGCTTCTCTTCCATTTGTTGTTGGACGATAAGATCTTCACGCAAAGGTTTTGTGGTAGGAGGCATGGTACCCCGCCTCTCTGTTCTTGAAACGGGGATGCTTTTTGAGAAACTGAGTTCTTCAACTTCAATATCATCAGCCTCACCCAACGTAAACTTCTCAGTCATATGTTGCAGCTGGGCCGCTTTTTCATTCAGCTGCTCGGTAGCACTGGCCAGCTCGTCCACGAGTGTTGCATTGTGTTCAGTGACATCACTCAACTCCTCCACACCTTGTCCAATTTGCTCGATTCCACGCGAGCTTTCCTGAGTGGCTAACGAGATTTCGCTGAGTGCATCGGACACTTGTTTGATGGTCTGAATAATCTCCTTGAATCCGTTTTCGAGTTGGCCGACCCATTCCTTGCCGGTGTTAACCTGCTCCATGATGTCACGCACAAGACTTTGAATGTCCTTGGAGGCATCCGAACTCCTCTTTGCAAGACTGCGTACTTCGTTTGCGACAACAGCAAACCCCCGCCCCTGCTCTCCGGCACGGGCAGCTTCGACCGCCGCATTGATTGAAAGCAGATTGGTTTGAAAAGTTATCTCGTTGATCAAGTCCATCATCTCAACAATTTTGCGGCTACCCTCTGCCATGTCATTCATGGCCTGGGTTGTCCTTTCAACGGTCTCTCCACCGTCTACGGCCACGGCCACCGCCTCCTTTGCAAGACTGTCGGCTCGTTGCGTATTGGACGCATTTTGGTTGACGTTGGATACGAGTTCTTCCACGGTTGCGCTTGTCTCTTCTACAGTAGCGGCCTGTTCCTGCGTTCGCTGCGATAGCTCCTGGTTTCCCTCGGACATGTGCTGGACTCCCCTGACCACCGTAAGCGCAGACCTTTTGGTTTGACTGATGAGCTCTTTCATCTGATCAAGGGTCGCGTTGGTGCTCTCAACCAGATGGTCCATTGCATCGTCGTCGCCGCTCTTCTCAGCTCTCACCGTGAGATCCCCATCAGCAACCTGTTTTAAGATGTCTGTCAGATTCTCAACTCTGTGCTGCAACTTCTTCTTTGCCTCCTCTTCCCTGACAACTGACTGTTTCAGCACCGATTCTGCTTCAACTTCTTTGGAGATGTCCCTGATAAGTTCAAAACCGCCCAGGATCTTGCCGTCTGAGTCTTTCAAGGCAGCACCGCTCACCATAACAGGAATTTCTTTTCCCGAAGAATCCTTCATGGTAACCCTATGACCTACGGTAGCCTGTCCCGTTTCCATTGCTTTTTTTATGGCGCAGGCAGTCTCACACACATCGCTACTAAATACCTGTCGACAGGTCAATTTTCCCACAACATCCTCGGGCCGAACACCTGCAGCTTTTGCGGCGGCGTTATTCATATAGGTTACATTCATATCCCTATCCACCATGAAAAAGGGCTCTGAAATACCCAACTTGAGGCTGTTGGCGTACTCCATGCGGTCGCGAATGTTTCTGATCATCTGGTTGAAATTATTGGTCAACCACCCAATCGAGTCTCTGGTATCATCGTGGACTTCAACCGTGACATCCCCAGCTGAAACTTGACCTGTCTTTTCCGCCAGGGCATGAATGCGCTTTGTCACGAGCCGATTGAACAGAAAGTTGATAAGAAGAATGATCCCGAAGATTTCCATCAGAGAAAAACCGATGAGACGATTTCTGGCTGAAGCGAGTGAGGCATATACCTCTTTAACCGGATGTTTGACAACCATGGCACCGAGGGCGTTTCGACTTGCTCCGTGGCAGTGATGACATTGGGCTTCGTTCAAAAGGGGGAGGATGGTGACCAAGAAAGCTTCATCGTCTCTGAATTCCGTGAAAGATTTCTTGGGCGCCAGTCCTGTGGTCATCACCCCGGTAAGGGCTTTTTGCGTTTCTTCTTCCCATAAATAGTGCATGATATTGGTATGGATGCGGTCCTCTTCTGAGGCATAGGTGAGGGTGTCGCGGAAGTCTGATATGTAAACCTCCACACCTTCCATATGGTTCTTGATATCCTTTAGTTGCGCCTCAACAGTCTTGCTGTCTCCAATCGACATGGGATACTTGATGGCGCTGTATGTGTTTTCAAGTAGGCTGTGGCTCGATTCCGCAACCAGGTCTAAGGCGCTCTCAGTATGAAAAGACAGGGTTTGATAAAGGAATCCCCCAGTGAATCCTCCGACCACTGTAATAGTTGCTATGAGGATCTTGACGCGGAGCCCGGTTCTCTTGAGCAGTTTATCAATCCAGGTTATCATGACCTCACCTCCACCCCTTAATGGGCACCACCGTGCACCATTGGTTTATATCGAAAGGCGCTCACTCGTTCTTGTGTATGGCACTTCTGACAAATATCTATGGTGACTTTGCCGATAAGATCATCCGGATCCTCAGATTCTATGTGCTGGCCACCAGGACCGTGGCAAACCTCGCATCCGGCGTCTTTCAGTTCCGGGGTCTGTTCAAGGCTCACAAAACCGCCCGGTTCGCCGTATCCTGTGGTGTGGCAAACATAGCATCCTTTGATCTCGTCGGGGGTCAGCCCTTTTTTCATCTTCAGCACACTCTGAAATGAATGACTTTTACGGGCATAGTCTTTGAAGTTCTTGTATTCTTCTTCGTGGCACGGCATGCACGAATCGGAACCGACATAGGTCTGCCCAGCCGCAGCCGTACCGCACACAAAGCACATAAGAATGAAGAAGATCAGGTGGATCCATCCTCTATCCTGATTTGCCCTTTTCTTCACCTTCATAGTGTTCGCCTCCTTTAAAGGAAGTTTTGAAGAATATTTCTTCGAGTCCCAACAGATCCAAGACCAGTGAGACCGAGCCATCCCCCAAGATCGTAGCACCGGCAAGCCCCTTAACGCTCCGGTAATTGGTCTCGAGGGTCTTGACAATGATTTGCTGGGGTTCCAAAAGTTCATTAACAACCATACCAAAGAGTTTTGTTCCCGTATCCACGAAAATCACCACACTACCGTTCCCATTTGCTGACAACGTTCCAGTATCAAGAATCTTCGCAATGTTGACAAGTGGAAGATAGTCGCCCCGGAATGGATAGACCCGGTCCTCCGGTCCAACCGGTTTGACACGGCTTTCTTCAAAGAGTTCAGTCCCGACAATGACCTGGACCGGCACCAGGTATGACGTCCCCTGAACCACTACATGCAAGACCTCCATGAGGGCAGATGTCAGAGGGAGGCATAAGATGAAAGTTGTTCCCCTCTCTTTTTCCGTCCGTACCTCTATGGTGCCTCCCAGTTGATCAAGCTGCGTTTTGACCACGTCCATCCCAACCCCCCTGCCGGAGAGTTCGGTGACTTCAGTGGTCGTGGAAAATCCAGGTCTGAAGATAAAGTCGAGTAGTTCCCGTTCACTCGGGGCCTGGTCGGGTTGAATCCAACCCTTCTCCAGCGCCTTTTTGTAGATGCTCTGTAGATCGATGCCTCTACCGTCCTCTCGAATCTCAATGAAGATCCGCCCTCCCCTCTGGTATGCACGAAGTTCAATTGTTCCTTCCGCCGGCTTTCCTTTGGCCACTCTTTCTTCCGGCGTTTCTATGCCGTGATCAATGCAGTTGCGGATAAGATGTTTCAGAGGGTCTGTACAGTATTCTATCACCTCTTTATCCAGTTCAGTGTCAAGTCCGGCCAAGATCACCTTGATTCGCTTGTTTTGTTCGAGGGCCAGATCCCTTGCCATGCGTTGAAATCTGCGAAATGTTCCTTCCAGAGGAAACATGCGGACCCTTGCCACACGTTCCTGAAACTCACGATTCACTTTGAGAAGGTTTTCCATCTCTTCCAGGATTTCCATGCGCCGGGAGCCAACAAGTTTTTCCAGGAGCAACTGCGTCTTAGAAAGACCAATCCCCATTTCTTCACCCAGGTTCACGAGACGGTCTATTTTATCCACGTCAACTCGAATGGTGGTTTTGCGATAGACTTTTCTGCTTTCTTCCTGCGCTGTAACCGCTTTCTGGAGTTCTTCGGGCTGAATCTTTCCTTCTTCAACCAGAATTTCACCAAGCATCTTCTGTTTTTTCAGGGCATCGTTCAATGTTTCCTCGGTGATCCTGCTTTCTCCCACAAGAACTTCACCGAGTTTCTTGTCAGCCAGTTTTGTGTCGATGCCTTCCCTGTAGTCTTTGGTGATGTCTTCAATACGAATGTCATTGTCATCCACTACGAACATGAAGATATCATCAAGATCCTCTATGGGCATCTTGGTCTTGATGATGATTTGCCAGGATATGTAAAGCTCGAACATGGAAAAGTTTTCGAAATCCGGAAGCTCTGAAAGATCGGGCACTACTGTGACAAATTCGGCTAATTCAGAAAGATTGAGTAGAAGGAGGAGCGGATCCTGCCCGGAATAAAAGAGGTGTTTTTCGAAATTCAGGTCAATCTTGTAGAAGGAAAACTCCTCTGCAGGTTCCTCAGGAGGTTCTGTGGATGCTGTCTCGACTGCGTCTTCACGTGGCGTCGCAGCTTCCACGCCCAAATAGCGCTTTACTTGTCCCTGTCGCTGACCGAGAACCTCAGGGTCGGCTTCAGCTTCGCCTTCAGCCACCCGATCAAGCATGGATCGAATGAAATCGATGGCGTCCAGAAGGAAAGTAATCAGGTTATTTGTCACGGCCAGCTTGCCGGACCTGAGACGCTCCAGGAGGTTTTCAAGGAGGTGGGCGTATTCTGAAATGCCCATAAACCCCACCATGGCCGCGCCACTCTTCATGGTATGAACAGACCTGAAAAGTTGCTCTATGTCTTCGGTGGATTCGGGAGTGGATTCAAGCGCCAGCAAGCTTTCTTCGGCATACTTTATCAGCTCATCTGTTTCGGAGAAGAAAATCTGCAGGGTTTCGTCCAGTTCACTCATTTCGGCCATACCACCTTTTTGACGGCCCACAGGAGCTGCTCGGGCTGGAAAGGCTTTAACAACCAGCCGGAAGCCCCTGCAGCCCGGCCCTGTTCTATCATTGACTCTTCAGATTCCGTGCTCAGAACCAGTATGGGGATGAATTTGAATTCGGTTTCTTTTACTTTCGTTATGAAAGTGATCCCGTCCATTCGCGGCATATTAATGTCGGTGATGATGAGAGCAAGGGGCTGATCCTCATTTTTTATGGACTGTAGCTTGTCAAGGCCATCCACTCCGTCTTCAGCCTCTGTCACCCTGTATCCTGCATTGCGCAGGCAGAAGGTGACTGATGACCTCATCGTCGGGGAATCATCTACAAACAGGATGAGTTTTTCCATCTTGGCACACCATTCAAAAGAATGCGGTTTTAAGCCCCGTGAGGGACAAGATGTCCTCTACCTCAGCAGAGAGTGCAGAGATCTTCAACTCGACATCAGGTTCTATCCACCTTTTGAAGGCAACAAGGAGTTGCAGGACGGCAGTATCTATGAACCCAACTTCGGCAAAGGAAATAACGATGTTCTTTTTCTTTCCGCCTTTTAGGGCCTTCTCCAGAAAATCTTTGAGCTCTTCCAGGTCATGGATAGTGAGCTCACCTTGAAGGAGGTAGGTGCCGCTTTTGTCTTGGCTTACGCTAAAGTTTTTTGTAGCCATTTGGGAGAAGTGTCGGTTTATGTTCGTAGAATACGTGTATATTTTTTCTAGCCTATCACAGTTTCTCTGTCTTGACAAACCCATTTAAGGAATCCGTCCTCGACAATTCAGGCACAAAATCAAACAGATCAGTGGCGAGGCAGTATGAGAAGTCGTCTTCCTGTCCCAGGCGCCTGAGGCGTGCAGCTCCTTCCCCATCCATGATCCTTTTTATCATAGAATCGGGATTCTGGGGTTTTCCTTCCGCAATTCCCTTCAGATACTGCGCACAAAGATCATCTTCAATTGCCCTGGATACGCCTTCGGTGCCCACCGCCAGCCAAGTCAAAAAGGGCGAATCGCTTTGCCTTAACATGACCACGAGTGCACGCGCATTACCAAAGCTCCCGACAAGAATTCTTTCTGCATGTCGGGCATGCCATGTTGCCCGTGTGCCGCCCGAAGTCGTCAGAATAACGTTCTTACCCACAAGGTTCATCTGAGAGGCGTCGTGCGGGGAGTTGCCCATATCAAATCCGTCTATCGTTATTCCTTTACGCTCCCCGGCCAACAAGCACTCAGGATGCAGCTTCTTGAGATCAAACGCTTCCTTTACCTTCATTACAGGAATGACAGACGATGCTCCTCGATCAAGTAGCATCAGAATCGTGTTACTTGCACGGAAGACATCGATGATGACAACAGTGCCGCGGGCAGTCTCAGCGCCATTTAGACCATGTCTGATAGTGGTCTTCATTCAGGTTCATTTTCGCGAGAACGGCAAACGAGTCCGTGCCCCCGGTACTCTTGTCTCATAACAACCCTTTTTCTTTGAGAAAGGTCATGGCCTTGTTGCTGATAGTTGTCGCATAAGTGATGGCTCGTGAAAGATTGTCCATGGCACCGTGGGAGACTTTCGAATCGACCATGACCAGACTCCCGTCAAGCTCCTGCCGAATCTTGCCCCAGCCATCTTGAGGAGAGATTTTGTGGGCCAACCCGATATCTCCATACAGGGTTCTCAAGAAGGTGGAGAAAACCCGGTTTCCGCCTGCTCTTTCATGTTCTGGAAGCCCTTCAATGAGCATAGCCATTTGTGTCCCGACAATGAGGGCTGCCTTCATCCTCTCCCCCATCATGAAGTCGAGGATAGCGTCTCTTTCCGTCATAATCCTTTCCTTCCGCCAAGTGATTCAGGTTCGTTTTGTCCGCTGGAAAGATCAATTTCAGCCTGTCGCACTGCTTTAACAAAAGCCCTTACGGCGTTTGTGTCCTTACGGAACCGAATCGGTCTTCCGTCTCCGTCAACCGCATTTGTTCTTGTGCAGCTATCCACACCAAACGGCCGAACTTCCATGATAGCCTCATAAACATTTTCCGGGGAGAGCCCGCCCGCTAAGATAATCGGCAGGGGGCTCGTTTCTGTGAGCTCCCGGGCCACCATCCAATCGCATGTGTGCCCGGTGATGCCGACAAATCCATGAACAGGCTCGTTGCCCAGAGAGGTGTCCACAAGGAAATAGTCGCTTGCTGCCTCAAAACACTTCGCCACATCAAAGGTCGGAATGTTTTGTTCACCTTTAGAGGGCCGCACAGGAATGGTACGCATGATTTCGATCTCGGGGAATCGTTCTCTAATAGAGATCTGGAGGTCAGCAAGGGCCTCCCCCGACATCTTCAAACTTGCTTCATCAGCGAAGGCCTCGCAGAAATGGATGATGTCTGGTGCGTAGTAGTCGACTGAGTGAAACAAGGCTTCCTTTGTGACGAAAAGCGGGATCAGACTGTGCTTCACTCCGGCTTCCTTTGAGACTATGATCGCCTCTCTAATGGCAGGGACTTTCCAGTCTTTCTCAGAGAGAATAACACTGCCAATCCGATCAACCCCAAGCGCAATCATCGCCTCAGCCTCCGCAGGAGTCTGTATTTCATATATCTGCACTACAATGCTATGCGTTGCCATTCGCGCAGCGACCCTTTAACGGCTTGCACCCCGGACACCAAGCGCTGATGTTCAGTAGAGCCTCTTTTTTTCAGGACGGGGAGGCTTTAGAAATTTCTGACCGCACCGCCTGTGGGTGGCCTTCCTCGTCCACATGTTCTTTGAGTTTTTGGAAGACTGCTTCCCCTTTTTTTCGCCAACTTAGCTGGACCTCATGTTCGTTTGCGCGTCCTCTCAAGTGAGGGGTGGAATTTTCCCCGAACGCCTCCGATCTTCCTGTCGGCTTTCTTGTGCTTGTCGTAATGCTCGTCTTTCAAGATTTTCGCCTGGACATCCTTTATTCTGGCCCTTTGTGCCTGTTCAAAAGAGCTCTCTTCTCTAGGCCAGTTCGCCTTTTTTGCCTTTGATATCCTTTTATTGGCGAATTGGAGTTTGTGAAGCTCTCTGGAGATCTCAGGGCTCAAAGAGGATTCCATCTTTTCTTTTTTCTTTGGCATAGTACCTCCTTTATACTGCGTGTTTGTTTCGTCCGGATCTCTCGACCACCTTCCTAAACACCTCGCAAAATCTCCTCACTTCTGGGTCACTGCTGAGTTGTTCCACCGTATGTTTCATCTTTAATGACCAGTTTGGGTATTCCGATGTCGTCCCTGGCAGATTTTGCTGGTCTGTCTCCTTGAACAGATCTTCTTGG
>JAFDFO010000405.1 GCA_019309815.1 Deltaproteobacteria bacterium | reverse complement strand
CCTGAAGTTTATAAGAAGGGGGACGTTCTTACTGGCTCGTTCCATTACTGGCAATCTGTGCGGCGCTGGTAGTCCTTGGCTCCTACCTGATCATTCGATCAATAGCCCGCCTGCATCGTCATGACCAGCTAATTCTGAAGCTCAAACGGGAACACAGCCATTTGGCAAAGTTCATTGACTGAGTCATTGATTTGAGGGACGGTCATGAAATTATAAGCTTCCCTATGCTAGTAGTGACAAAGCAATAGTTTCATGACGGTCCCCGCCATACATTGTTATGTAGGGGCGATAGATAGGCACACCAACAACCTGTCTATTAGAAAGCTACCCGTTCTCTCCATAGATACTATATACTTCCGATTTGTGAATCACTGACCTAAGGGCCCTGGAGAGCACGGTGCTTGCTGCTCTGGTGTTATTCAGTCGATTTAAGTAGAATTGGGCCAGTTCTACCATGACTTCAAGGCCCGCCTTATGATTTCTTGGAGCCCCATAGATTCAATGGCTAAGACGGTTGCGCTTCTTGTGCATGTAACCGTTTCGTTATACGTTCCGGACTTCATAAGAGCCGTCATACCAAGAATAGAGCCTGTTCGTTCTACGGTATCAGCCATGACATCGAGTTCTTCCGGGGCTTCAATGGTCAGAGAAAACGAACCATCCAAGAGCACATAAACCGTGTCGGCCTGTTGTCCCTGATGGTAGACTTCCTTGCCTGCCTCAAACTTCTCTGTCTGAACGAGCTCGATAATACTCTTAAGCTGGTCATCCGACAAAGGTTTGAATAAACCGATTTCTTGTAAGACTTGTGCGGTTGTCATAATCTCTCTCCTTGCACTCCCTTCCTGGTTTATGTTCTGCCTTACTGGCCGCGCTGTGGGACTCTTTTTGGAAAATCCTTTTTTACATCAGCAAGGGGCATGCCAAAATCCGTACTTTGAATGTAGACTGAGCCAACAGGCTGAAATGACGTACATTTTGTAGAATATTTGAGACCGTTTACCCCTAAGCCATGGACCTCTTACCTGTCTGATTTCTTTACAGCGTGTAAAGCTGGGCACCATTGTTTCGGGAGCCCCCAGCTCCAAAAAGACTTGACGTGACCAATGCGGACCATGCCTCAGATCTTTTTGAGAACGAGGACCTGGCTGCGATACTTACTGCCCCACCCTGTCTCGTTGTTGCTTTCTTCCACTGACTACCGACTACGACCAGTTGGAAACGTGTATAATTTCTGCTTGCCCCTGACAACCAAATCGGCTATGAAATCCTTAAGTTAGATCCCTCTTTGTTCTTGGCTTGTAAAGACAGTGAGAGGAGAGCCATGATCCGTCGATGTGACAGTAACGACCTTGAAGCGATTTACGCCATAATCAATGATGCCGCGGAGGCATACAGAGGGATAATTCCCGAGGACCGCTGGGAAGAACCTTACATGGATAGAGACTATCTTCAGCATGAAATCGATGCCGGTGTGGTTTTCTGGGGATATGAAGAAGACGGCAAATTGGCCGGCGTGATGGGCATCCAGGATGTTATGGACGTGACACTTATCAGACACGCGTATGTCCGATCGGCCAGACGAAATCAGGGCATAGGGGGGACCCTGCTGTCGGATCTCCGAAGGAAAACCACCCGCCCCCTCCTGATGGGTACTTGGGCAGATGCTGTCTGGGCAGTTCGCTTCTATGAAAAACATGGTTTTCAACTCGTCACTCCTGAAGAAAAAACTCGATTGCTGCAGAAATACTGGTCGATTCCCGAGCGCCAGGTAGAAACCTCTGTGGTCTTGGCAGATCAGAAGTGGTTCGATCTTCATCAAACGAAGTAGACTATTATCTGATCCTAAAAGACCGAACATGCAATACCCGTTTATTTCACTCACTTGAGATGTTTGTTCCAGTTACGAAAGACCTTATAGGAAAGGATAACGACCATGACATTCGATCCAAGCAGTAATATTCAAGATCTCCTGATGTTTGGTGAGTTTGGTGGCGTTAACCCGTCAATCA
Organism: Deltaproteobacteria bacterium; assembly: GCA_019309815.1. Taxonomy (GTDB): domain Bacteria; phylum Desulfobacterota; class Desulfobacteria; order Desulfobacterales. Next base: position 23 of record JAFDFO010000405.1, on the reverse strand, counting down.
CTGATTCCGCGACGTATACTTTT
>JAFDFO010000170.1 GCA_019309815.1 Deltaproteobacteria bacterium | reverse complement strand
CGAAGTGGATCTCAGCAATCCGAGAACCCCTTTGGCCCGTGGATTCGTTGAGCGTTACAAAAAACAGTACGGAAGAGATGCGATGCATTTTACAGCTGTCAGTTATGACACCTTGGCGCTCATTGATCACATTGCGAGAAGCGAGAAGCCGTTTTCACAGGAAACATTGGAGTCCCTTAAGTCATGGAAGGGAATTGCCTTCGAGACACAGATCCTCCCAGAGGGTGAATGTGCCATCCCCCTTTTCACGATCCTTCACCAGGACGGAGAGAAAGTTGTTTTGGAGTGAAATTGGAACCTATCCGTGCAGAGGTTGAAATTGCAGCTGCACTGATTGTCTTATCAATATGAACTGTTCACCAAGATGAGGAAAAGTCAATGGGCGATGCATTCAACTCGCAAAACAGTAGCCTAGGTCATATAGAACGGTCTGTCATTAGGAGCGGCTTTACTCAGGCTATTAAGTCCATCGAATTGGCGAAAAACGGATTTGATCAATCAGTTGCAGACTGTTTCGAAAAGCAGGTAGACAGAACTCCGGACCGGGTTGCAGCCAAAGACAGCAACCATACGCTAACCTATGAGGCGTTGAATAAAGCGGCTAATCGTTTGGCACACGCTATACTTGGGGAGAGGGGGGCAATCGAAGAACCGGTTGCATTTCTAATTGAACACGGTGTTTCGCAGGTCATTGCCATGCTTGGTATATTGAAGGCCAAGAAAATATATATCCCTCTTGACCCCTCCTTTCCAGATGCAGCGGTCATGCGGATGCTTTCAGATTCTGAAGCCCTGCTGGTTGTTACCAACGACCGGAATATGGGTGTAGCAAAAGGGCTGGCGAACAATGAGATCAAGATCATCAATATCGACGTCGGCAATGCCGACATCTCGTCCGAAAATCCCCGTCTTTCGATCGCGGGGGATACCATTGCCAGCATATACTATACATCCGGTTCAACTGGTGAGCCTAAGGGCGTGATGCAGAATCATCGCAACTTGCTTCATTTTGTGATGAGCCTGACGGATATCTGGCACATCCGTGCTGATGACCGCATTGCCCACTTTGTTCCATGTAGCTTTTCCGGTGCCTCAATAACAGTGTTTGGTGCCATCCTAAATGGTGCAACTCTCATTCTGTTTGATCTAAAGAAAAGTGGACTCGCACACCTTGCGGACTGGATAATTCAAGAACGCGTGACCCTTTACTTTTCTGTTCCGTCCGTATTCCGAAGTTTTGCTGAGACGCTGACGGGAGAGGAAAAGTTTCCTGATCTCCGCTTGGTCGTACTGGGAGGCGAAACACTATACAAGAAGGACACGGAGAGTTTCAGGACGTATTTCCCGCCAGAATGTGCACTGCGTAACTTTATCGCTAGCGCAGAAGCGCTTTATATCCGAAGCTATCTTGTGAACATGGAACATGAATTGTCTGAGGGGACTGTCCCCGTCGGTTACGCGGTTCATGACAAGGAAGTTCTACTGCTCGATGATAGCGGGAATCAGGTAGGATTCAACGAGGTTGGAGAAATTGCCGTAAGAAGCCGATATCTCTCTCCAGGTTACTGGGGCAGGCCCGACCTCACAAAGGATGTCTTCCGCCCTGATTCCAAAGGCGGAGAGGAGCGTATCTATCTGTCCGGAGACATGGGTCGCTTGAAGCCGGACGGCTGCTTAGAGCACCTCGGCAGAAAAGATTTCCAGGTAAAGATCAGAGGTCAGAGGATTGAGATCGGTGAGGTTGAACAGGCGCTTCTCCAACTTGACAACGTTAAGGAGAGCGTTGTTGTCCCACGAGAAGATCAACGCGGCGGTAAGTATCTCGTCGCCTATATCGTTTCCAAAACAAAACCTGGACCGACTGTTGATGGCTTGAGAGCAAGGCTCATGCAGAGCCTGCCCGCCTATATGATCCCTTCGTCCTTTGTGATGCTTGAGGCCCTGCCGTATACACAGACGGGCAAAGTGGATCGCCAGCTGCTGCCAAAGCCCGACGGGCAACGGCCGCAGATGGATAGGGCTTTTGTCGGGCCCGGCAATGAGTTGGAGCTTCAGATCGCAGAGATCTGTGAAAAGGTTCTGGGTGTCCATCCCATCGGCGTGACCGATAACCTCTTTGATTTGGGCATGGATTCAATAAGCTATCTACATCTCTTCCTGGAGATCGAGGAGAGCCTCGGCATAAGCCTCGTGCTGGACAAGATCCCCGAGACATATACAATCGCTCATATATCGGATTATGTTCGTCAGCAAGACCAGCCGCCCGCAGACGTTTCTACCACCGACGGAATGCCTCACAGCTCAATACGTCCCTCCGGCCAGCGTGCCACTTTGAACCGTGGCCGGCTCGTCAGGAAAACCTCTCGACTCCAAAGGCTCTTGGTCACCGCCATTAGCATGGCGAATTTTCCGTATTCCGCAGGAATGAGATTTTCTTCGTGGTTTTGTGGGCAACGCTGGGCACAAGCTGCCTTCTTCTTCCCGCAAGTGCACTTGGTTCGAAGATTGCTGAAGTTTGTACATACTCAGATGAATGATACTGATGTTATTCAGCACTTCCTGGTGTGCAATTTCATGCGCAAATGGCGGCATGGTGCCGTTGGGCGCATGACATCCCAGGAGTTCGATCATTGGGTTCGGGTTAAGGGAGCCTCGACGTTTCATCAGTCATATGGGAAACGCTGCGGCATCGTTTTGGCTAGTCTCCACTATGGGCCCGCATATTGGGCTCTCCTGTGTCTCAACCGCCTGGGATTCGACGAAATCATTACGCTGGGGGGAACACCGCATGCACTAGATCTGTTGGGTATTGGAGAGTCGCGGCAAGTGATGCTGGAAGTAGGAGATTCAGATGGTGGTTTGTCCATGGACATGGCCGTGAGGGCTTTGAGACGGGGAGGGATAGTTAACGTGGCTGCGGATGGACAGGATGGAACCAGCGGTGGCATTCCCATTCCCTTTCACGGTCACGTACGTCCGTTCAAGGCAGGTTTTGCAGAACTCGCCGTTGCTACCGGTGCTGATGTAATTCCTGTTGTCGTTTCCCTGGATATCGGAGGACGCGTGGACATAGAGTTCCTGGACCCCCTTGATTCCGGGTCTGCCAATATGACGCGCCAAGAGCAGGTTGAGTCACTCGTCCAACAATACGCGTCCATAGTCGAAAGAAGATGGCCTCAGGCACCCGGGAATATCCCGTGGCGGCAAGTAAAGGCTTTTCTGGAACTTCCACGGTGCCGCCCCAAAGGGCAAGACTAGAGCTGTTGTCAGAAATATGTTCCTTTTACGGCAGTGTTGTTAAGCTGGCAGAGGGTATCTCTTTTCGAAGTCAGGTCACCGAATATTTCCTGACAGGTACTACGACGGCACGGATCTTCTACACAGCCTTGACCCATGTGCAAACACGCTACCAAGCGTGTAAGGGGCGTTGCCGTGTGCCTGGCCTGTAGCGTTCCGTACATGTTGCCTCCGACGAGGGAAGAGGGGAATTGACCTGATTCAAAAAGAGATACCTTCTGCCAGCTCCTCACAAATGGTTCAAAACGGAATATATTTTTGACAACCGCTCTAGAAGCAAAGACAGGAACATGCAGAACTTGTTCACACTTGCGCAGGAAGCACTCTTCTTTTGAATTGTCTTCTACATCGGTCTATCCTATGTTCACAAGGCATGTCGGTATTGCTTCTCCAAGGGTCCGCGAAACGGCTTAAGTGCAGCGCAATCTGCCAGGGGAATTCTGTCAAACCACGTCATCATTGGGTTTGGTTAACGGTGTGCGGCTAGGCAAGAATACGGAACAGGATTAATGAGGCGGGAAACTCCTTTTTTCTCGATTATCGTTCCAACCTACAACCGTCCAGCGCAGTTGGGTTTGTGCCTGACATACCTCTCAAGGCTCGAATATGAACCAGATCGTTTCGAAGTCATCGTGGTAGACGACGGCAGCAAAATGTCACTGGATGCTGTGATTGCCCGGTTTCGTGGGAAACTCGATGTGACGCTTTTTACCCAGCAGAACAGTGGGCCGGCTATAGCGCGCAATGCCGGTGCTGCGCGGGCGAAAGGGCAGTTCCTGGCCTTTACGGATGATGACTGCGCTCCCGCTTCCAGTTGGCTTCGGACGCTGGCAACGCGTTCTGCCCAGGAATCTGAACAGTTCATTGCAGGAAGATCCCTCAATGTGCTTTCCGGCAACCCGTATTCAACTGTCAGCCAGACTGTGGCGGATTACCTCATCAACTACTACAATAGCCGGCCCGATCAGGCACGATTCTGCTCCGGAAACAACCTTGCTATGCCGTACAGCACCTTCCGCGCTGTAGGTGGCTATAACACGACCTTCCCTTTGGGTGCCGGGGAGGACCGGGAACTCTCCGACAGGTTGCTTTACTGCAACTACCGATTGGTCTATGCCCCGGAAGTTGTAGTATACCACTTCCACGAGCTTACATTAACCACATTCGTCCGGCAGCATTTCAACTATGGACGGGGGTCTCTCCAGTTCTACCAAGCACGCGCCCGGCGTAATAATCAGCCAATCATAGTGGAGTCCAAGTCTTTCTATGTGAATTTACTATTGTATCCGTTCCCAGGAGAATGGGGTTTCAGAAGGATGCAGCTAAGAATGTTACTGGCCTTATCTCAGGTGACCAATGGCGCAGGCCATTTTTGGGCGCGAGGTCATCGAAATAGGAAAGGGTGCTGTTAAAGAGTCGAGTCACATGCGTCAGAATAGAACTTCTTCCGCCAGGATTATTTCAATATGAGTCGTCATCGTTCAGAAATCATAGTTAGCGTTTTTCTCATCATGATAACCCTTGCCCCCTACTGGCAGGTGCGAAATCATGAGTTTATCAACTATGATG
>JAFDFO010000404.1 GCA_019309815.1 Deltaproteobacteria bacterium | reverse complement strand
CCGTCCCAATCCGATCGGGATGTGCCTGGTGGATGTGCTTTCTGTAGAAGGTCGGACACTCAAGGTTCGTGGGCTGGATGCACTGGATGGAACGCCCGTGGTGGATCTGAAACCCTATAGAAGTTCTCTGGATACTTAGTATTTCGATTTGTAAAGTGAAATGATATGCTTCACTCGCTTTATAGCTGGATCTTGCTCGCTCCATTTGGCATAAGCCGAACACGCATGGCCTGCATAGGGAGAAAGGAACGGGAATGAAAAGAAACAAAGGTACAAATGCTCTTGTTTTCTGTTTCTTGGTCGTCTTCCTGACTACCGGATGCGCTACGACCAAGAAGATAACCGCAGACATCACAGGCCTGGGTGGAGGGCTGAAGAAAAAGATGGCATTCCTCCCGACAGTGAACAAAACTGGTTATGGCGGTGAAGTCTTTAGGGAGTCGGCAAGGGCGCAATTTGAGAACACCTTGGGCAGTTTCTGTGATGACATCATCATCGTAGATTCAGAGAAGATCCGGGGTCTTCTTGAAGAGATTCCCCGTCTTCCCTCTGGCCGACTCGACACTCTGGTTCTGGCCAAACTCGGCAGGGCACTCTTTTTCAACTGGAATGCCTGGATGACAAACGAGGGATATACGGGTTTCGAGATGACTGCAAGATTGTGCAGCTTTATCTTCGTGTGAGGGTTTATGATGTCGAGTCTGCAGCAGTCCTGGTAGATGAAATCGTTCGGGACGAGGTCGTCGTCTCTGAGAAGGAATGGCAGAGCATCAAGGATAGGACCGGATACCACCAAGAGATTGCTAGCCGCCTTCTGAACAAAACCACGTCTGAAATATGTGAAAGTGTCTGCGAGTTGGTCAGTGAGACGCCTTGGAAGGGATACTTCACGTCTGTTTCAGAGAACACATATATCCTGTCTGCTGGCACGGATGTTGGCCTGGAGGTGGGGGATTTGTTGGAAGTGTTTGAAGCGGGTGAACCAATCAAGGGTCAGGGAGGAGAAGTTTATTTGGTCTCCGGCCCCAAGATCGGGGAGGTTCATATCAAGAAGCTCTTCAATGACCGGGCTGAGGCATTCGGGGTCCTTCGAATAGAGTTTGACAGGATTAGCCATGTGAAGTTGAAAGAATAAGAAGTTCTTCTCCAATTTAGTTGGAGAAGAGGGTCCAAGGATTCAAGGGGTCAAGGATTCAAGGGTTTGTTTTCTAAAGACTTTATCAGCGCCATTAACATTCTTTCGATTTCTGCGATGTCTTTCTTTAGTGTACCCAATTCACTTCTTTCAATGAAGCCCAAATCTCCTGCCAACAAAATCTGGGTTCCTTTCTTTGAATATTTTCTTGCTTTTCACTTGAATCCTTGGACCCTCGACCCCTTGGATCCTTCAGTAGTTCCTAAAGCATTTACACTCGAACCCTTGAACCCTCTGAGATCACACCTGCTCAATTGGAGATGACACACTTACTTTACCCTAATTAACCACAACTAATCGGGAGATGATCCGAATAAGAAAACTAGTCTTAAAACCACCTCTATGCTCTTCCCAGTATCCGATAGACACCCACCGGATCTGCCAAGCCTTTGATGATCACGGGAGACGTCACTCTCTGGGCAAGAAACCTGTCTGATACCTCCCTGTAAGTTGTCTCGCTGACCAATATTTCATGCTTCTTGGCAAGCTTCTCCAGCCGCGAGGCAATATTGACCGGCGTGCCAAAGGCTGTGTATTCCTTTTTCCTCAATGAACCGAATACACCGGTGACAACCTCTCCGGTACAAATGCCAATGCCTACGTTCAGGCGAAAACCATTTCTGTGATGCAATTCCTGATTAATCGATAGGCTCGCCCGCTGCATTTCAATAGCAGTATCAATGGCCCTCGGTATGTCGTCTTCATAGGATATGGGCGACCCATAAATCACCATCATGGAATCGCCAATATGCTTGTCAACGGTTCCGTTGTAACGATACGCTATCTCTCCGAGCGGTGTGAAGTAATGATGATTCAGAAAAGCAGCGGTCTCTTCTGGAGGCACTTTGTGAGACATCTGGGTGAACCCACGGATGTCAGTGAAAAGGATGGTTGCCTTTTGTCTCCTGGGCTCCATAATCGTCGGGTCGTTTCTAATCTCCTGGTATATCTGGTCAGAGACGAACTGCCTTAGCCGTTTCCCGATCAAGATTTC
>JAFDFO010000169.1 GCA_019309815.1 Deltaproteobacteria bacterium | reverse complement strand
TAGAAGCAGATACATCAAAGCTCTTCAAGAGGCGGACAATGGGAACCTTATACCCCTTCTGGAGTTTGCAAAATCGTAGCGAGTATCGAACGACTTTGACGTCAATTCACGATACCTGCCACAGTAGTGCGCCAATCCTAACCGCTACCACCTCCGACCCTTTTCCTGAAGGAGGGCGCACCAAGATGATCTATTACGGCCACATTGCTACACGGAGCCGTCATTGGTGCCGGCTGCGGGTTTTTGGCTATACCATCAAGAGGAGGGGGGATGATGAGTCATTGGGATTCCTTGGACCGCGATTGTGAGATGTGTGTGCCCACGAGTCTGGGACCGGACTTCTGAAGCTCGTGGAGAGCTTAGAACCAAAGCGTGATCGGGGTGACTGGGTTGACCGTCTGGTTGTCAAGGAAAGCAATGCAGTTTATGGAAAAGAGTAACCCAATACTCAAGTACTCCATTTCTTTATCCCCTATCCCCATGTCTTCCAGTGCCCCGTCCCATAAATTCTAAAAGGATGCTATTTGTGCATAAAAACACATATAACGTCCTAAAAATGTGAACAAACGCACAATTTAGAGCTGAATGTCCTTGACAAAAGTGCTTTTTCATGGCAAATTGTCAACTCATGAAAAGAGATATATATGCAAAATTGCTGTCGTGGAAATTATCCTCTCGGAGGAAACCGCTTCTTTTACAGGGTGCCCGGCAAACAGGAAAAACGTTTATCCTTAAGGAATTCGGCCTTCATGAGTACGTTAACACCATATACTGTAACTTTGAAGAAGATCCCGCATTAGACCGGTTTTTCCAACGCGACCTAAATCCGGAGCGTATTCTGGCAGAGCTTGCCATCTATACGAATCAAGAAATTCGCCCTGAGGCTGACCTGATAATCTTTGACGAAATACAGGTTTCAAATCGCGCCCTGAATTCGTTGAAGTATTTCGCCGAACAAAAACCCGATATCCACATAGCGGCGGCAGGTTCTCTGCTTGGCGTGAAAATGTCAGGTCCCGGCTCTTTCCCGGTTGGGAAAGTGAATTTTCTCCAGCAATATCCGATGACCTTTCCGGAATTCCTCACTGCCACTGGGGAATCAAGGTACAGAGAGCTGCTCGAAAATGTCGACACATTTGTTCCTTTAACAGAAGCGTTTCATTTACATTTAATCGATTTGCTTCGCCGGTATTACTTTGTTGGCGGTATGCCGGAAGCCGTTAAGCACTTTGCCGGGGACGGCAAAGCGTTAGAAATCAGAGATATTCAGATAGAAATTATCAAATCTTATGTCCTGGATTTTGCCAAGCATGCTCCAGCAGCTGACATACCCAAGCTTTCCCAAATATGGGAGTCAATCCCGAGACATCTGGCAAAGGAAAACAAAAAATTCGTTTTTTCTGCCGTCAAAAAAGGAGCACGGGGACGGGCATATGAATATGCGCTGACCTGGCTTGAAGATGCAGGGCTCATCCATCGGGCGTATGCGGTTGAAACTGCGAAACATCCTCTCAAATATTATGCGGATACAGGTTGTTTTAAAGTGTTTGCGCTGGATGTCGGTTTGCTGGGGGCTATCGCCAGGTCACCCGTTGAATTACTGGCGCAAGGAGAGCGGCTCTTCACCGAATATGAGGGCGCTTTTGTTGAGAATTATGTTGCTCAACACCTAATTTCGGATCTTCCTCACCCCCTTTACTACTGGCGAAGCAAAGGCGGAAAGGCTGAGCTTGACTTTCTTTGTGAATTCGCAGACCGAATTTGTCCACTGGAGGTTAAATCCGGCATTAATCCAAAAAGCAAAAGCTTGAAGTCCTACGATTTACAGTTCAAGCCTTCTCGGCTTGCACGAACAAATCTGCTTAACTTCAAGAAGGACGATAAAATATGCAATCTGCCGCTTTACGCCGTATCACTGCTGACCCGGCTGCTTACAATGACACAGAAGAAGGCCGCCGTTTAAATCGACGTGTTGAAATCGCCATTGGCGGCATTTAGCAAATACCTGGCACGTGAACAATGCTGGATGATCCCGCGAGGCAGTTGAGCAATTCAACTAGCACTGGCCAGTTTGGCGAACAGATTAAGATACACGACATACCAGCCAACTTAATGTCAAAGAATCTGATCGTGGTCTCGGAAGTTATATTCTAAACGAAAGAGAACTGAAAAGAGGCTGAAGGCATGAAAAAGTCAGTGCTGTTTGCAGTCATCATATTGCTGGCTCAGACCACTTCTTCGCTTGCTCAAGACGAAACGGACATGCGTCCTCCGGAATCGATAAAATCCATGGGGTTTTTGGCTATACCATCAAGAGGAGGGGGGATGATGAGTTATTGGGATTCCTTGGACCTCGATTGTGAGATGTGTGTGCCGACGAGTCTGGCGATTAGGACGGCAATAAACAGCTGACCCGTAACGGCCTCCAGGATAGCAAATGACTGCGCCGCACTGCTGACCGGGGTGACGTCTCCGTAACCGAGCGTGGTGAGCGTGACAAAGCTGAAGTAGACATAGTCCCAGGTCTCGACGCCGGGGCCCTGCGACGGCCGAAATGAGCCCGGCTTCAACATCTCAAGCAGGCCATATATGTCCGCCCACAACCATCCGAGCAGGAAATAAACACATATCGCACCCATGATCATGTCGGCTGTGATCTCTTTCTCTTTGAAGATATGACCGAGTATGACGGCTGCCAGATAACCCAGAAAGAGCATGGACACGATATGTGACATAACGCCGAAGGCGGTAATCTCTGTAAGACGGTACGACCAGAGCCCCACGCCTGCAAGAAGGGCCATGATCAAGGCTGCGATGAAAGGGCCTTTGCTCTGGTGTACGGCAAAGACCCCGGAGAGCAAGATGAGCGTGAAGAAGATGCTGACGAGAAGACGGATTCCAACAAGACTTTCCAGGAAAGGACGCAGGACAAACACGAGCACGATGGAGATAAACAGGAAAAGGAACCTGCCGATTTGAATTCGGGTGAATGGAATGTAAAATTCTTTTTTCATGTCAGTATCTGCTCTGAACCTTTAGAGGTCGACGCCCCTCACGGTCACGGAGTGCCCACATGGGCACCCTCTTTCTCGAAAAAGGTCTTCATCTTCTCAACCCAGGCCTCTCGATCCGCTTCACTCAAGAAGAAACCGAATTTACCAACTGCGCGCTGCACGCTCACGAGATCGATGAGAAAATTATGCACCGAATTGGCTGCTCGCTGATCTGCTTCCAGGGCAAGATTCTGGGCGTCCAGCAAATCGATGATCGATTTTATGCCCCGGGCATAAGAGTCGGTAACCAGCTTGAGGTTATTGTTTGCTGCATCCGCACCATCCCTGGAGAGTTCGATGCTCGGGTATGACGCCCTGGTCTGGTTGATAGCATTGAGTATCCTTTGCTCTATCCGCTCAGCCACGGCATTGCGTTCGATCCGCAACTGGGCCAGTTCCTCCACGGTACGCTTTTTTGTGGCCCTCTTTCCTCCTCCCGTAAACAGGGGGAGCGTTGCATAGACGCCCACGGCCCAGTCCGTGGTGTCTATACCTGTCAGAGCCGCATCACGTGTGCCGGCCCCTTCCTCCGCAAAGTATTCTGTTACATTGCCCTCGAGTGAGAATGTGGGAAGCCAGAATTCCCGTTTTGCAGTAACCAGCGTCCGTTCACGGGCGGCTATCTCTGCATTGAATCGGCGAAGTTCGGGTGCCAGTTCAAGCCCTTCCTGCACCATGAAGGAACGAAAGAGCTGTAAGTTCCTTGGATTCGTTACAAGATTCATAAAAAGCTTATCACTGAAGGTGAACAGGGGATCGCTCATCTCCGTATCTTCCACGACAAACTGTTCCTGCAGGGGACGGTTAAGAATACGATTCAGGGCATTCATTGTATCCAGGGTCAGGGACTCGACTGAAAGCACGATCTGACGTCTCTGGGCGATTTCGCTCTCCCATCGGTAGATCTCGTCCGGTCCGGCAATGCCGACAGACACCCGGACGTTAGCGCGCTCAAGATTGGCGCGGGTGAGCTTCAGGTTGTCTTTCTGGATACGCTCGATTGTCTTTGCTCTGAGCACATTCAAGTATTCAGTAGCTGCTGCCTGAACGATGTCTAGTCTCACGGCCTCGCGGCCCTCGACTCGGGAATCTTGAAGGTGTTTCTGCACCGTATAGCCGGACCAGGCCTTGTCAGAATAGATGAGTTGAGTAGCGCCGGCAGAGCCGGTCCATGAACGCTCAGGCTGGACCCCACCGGATGCCCTGGCCCGGTCCTCGTCGATAACCGTCCCTCCTGTTGCGATGCCGATTTGAGGGAGCAGTTCCGACCGCGACTGGAGGACCTCCTGGGCTCCTGCAGCGACATTCCTGTCCGCGGCAGCCAAATCGAGGTTTGCGGTGAGTGCCTCCTGCACGACTTTTTCCAGCGTGAGCATCCGCTCAACGTCTTGTTGTTGTTCGTTGAGGAGGTCTGCCTCCGTGAGCATGCTCAGGCTTGGATAGATATCAATGGCGCGGGCAGTAGCCATGTTGATGGTGAGTTGCTCGCTAAGAGTGAAAGCTGCGGGTAATGTCCCAGCGTCTTCCCCCCGAAGGATATCCTGTACGTTAACGGCAACGCTCCGGGCAAGGTGTTCCATGGTGGACTCCGGAGCAATGCCGGCGAGGATGCCCATCTCAACTTCTTGCCACCCCCACCATGAAAAGCTGGGCAGGCGGCGCTCGACCAGCCTGCCAACGAGCATATGGAAATCATGTGGGCTAATGCGCAAAAGATGTGTGACCAACACGGCCTGCGTATCCGGAGGGAGCGCCTCAAGGGCTTCTTCCACAGACATTTCCACAGCCATGATTTGCAGTTTAATACCGTGTTTCTCCTCTATTTGGGGGATGATGCTCTGGAGTTCGGGGATGGCCTGAAGTGTGAAGC
>JAFDFO010000168.1 GCA_019309815.1 Deltaproteobacteria bacterium | reverse complement strand
CCGGAGCATGCACTCTCCCTTGACGAGAATCCTGTGACAAAGGTGATTGGAGACAGGAGGTGGACGCCCGATCTTCTGATCAGCACATGGTACATGGCGGAGACGGGTCAGGTCCCTCCGGGGGGTGTTGAATACAAGATCGGAGACTCTGGCGGCGGGTTCGACAGGATTCGGTTCAATTTTATCAAGGAACCTGGAGAAGACCTGGACATGGAGAGTTTTTCCACCAGGATCCCTCTCAACAGATTGAACGACGGACGTGCTGATGTGGAGATTGGCATCCCGGTTTATGGCGGCGGGATGTCCTACGGTTCTATCAGCCTCAACACGATGGTGGGAAGGGCCAGGGCTTGGCAGGCCTGGGACTCTTTTACCTGTACAGGGGAGGGTGGATACCCTCAGGAGCTGTACCCGTATGACGACCATGTTATTACCCAGGTGGCAACGGGGCTTTTCGGCGTGCGGGAAGAGACAATACAGCGCGTAAAAATCGTTGAATTCAAATATGCACAGGGAGCAAAACCTGGTCTTGGCGGGCATCTCCTTGGAGATAAGGTCACGCCTGAAGTGGCGGCAATGAGGGAGGCGGTTCCCGGGAGTTCTCTTTTTTCTCCGTTTCCTTTTCACAGTGTCTATTCTGTGGAGGACCACAAGAAACATATTGACTGGATCAAGGCAATGAACCCAAAGGCACTGGTGTCCGTAAAAGTGTCAACACCTACAGACGTGGACATGGTGGCTGTGGGGAGTTATTACGCCGGTGCTCACATCATCCATCTGGACGGCAGTTACGGAGGCACAGGCGCTGCGCCTGATATTGCCAAGAAGAACATTGCCATGCCCATTGAATATGCCATCGTAAAGGTGCACAATTTCTTGAAGGAAGAGGGCATTCGCAATCGGATGACGGTCATTGCCAGCGGCGGCATCCGGACCGCCTATGATGTAGCAAAGGCGATGGCTCTGGGGGCAGACGGTGTAGTCATAGGCACGGCAGAGATGGTCGCACTTGGCTGCATACGCTGCAAGAACTGTGAAAGCGGACGTGGATGCACGCGGGGAATTGCTACAACAGATCCCGAGCTGAGCCAGCTCATGGATTTAGAGTGGGCCACGCAAAGGTTGATCAATCTCTTTGGCGCCTGGCGGCTCCAGTTTGTAGAGATACTCGACCGACTCGGAATGACAGACATCCGGGAATTGGTGGGCAGAACTGACTGCCTTCGCCATCTTGACTATGAAGGATCTTGAGTTGGTGTTTGCAGGAATGAAAACGTCTTTTGCAGATAAGATATTGCAGGCCCGGGGGAGCCTATATACGAACCCTCCACCTCTTCAGTACAAAGACGCCGAGGAGGGGGGCTGCGGTGTCACCGGATTTGCCTGTTCGGTCCCCGTGGGAGGAAAGCACATATTTGAACCGTCTCGTCTCATGCATAATCGGGGAAACGGAAAGGGCGGAGGGATTGCGGCTGCGGGTCTGGTTGCAGAAGACCTGGGTGTGTCACAAGAAGTGCTGGACGAATATTACCTTGTCCAGGTTGCCCTTTTGGACCCGAGCGTGCGTGAGGCAATGGAAGAGCAATTCATTGCCCCTCACATGAATATCGCACTGGACCATCGGATTCCCACAGTCGATGACTACAGGGAGGTTGAAGGTCTGGAGATAAGACCGCCGGATGTGTGGCGGTACTTTGTCAGGGTGAAACCGGATATTTTGTCTTCTTTTGCAAAAAAGAACAAACTGGAAGAGATGGATGCAAGGAAGGTGGAAGACGAGTTTATCTGGCAGAACACAATCCGGCTGAACCGCACCTGTTATGACACCCTGGGGTACAAGAAAGCTTTTGTGCTCTCACAGGGCCGCAACATGATGATTCTGAAGATCGTGGGGTATGCGGAACAGGTGGCGCAATACTACAAGCTGGAAGATGTCAAAGCTCATGTTTGGATAGCCCATCAACGGTATCCCACAAAAGGCCGTGTATGGCACCCGGCAGGAGCCCATCCCTTCATGGGCATGGACGAAGCACTCGTGCACAACGGGGACTTCGCCAACTACTATTCTGTAGCAGAGTACCTGAAACAGAAAAACATCTATCCGCACTTTCACACAGACACGGAAGTTAGCATACTGGTGTTTGACCTCTTGAATCGTGTTTACGGCTACCCATTGGAGTACATCATCGAATCCCTTGCTCCCACGACCGAGATGGATTTTGATCAGCTTCCGGCAGACAAACAGAAGATATATCACCAGCTTCAATCCATGCACATTCACGGATCTCCGGATGGCCCGTGGTTCTTTATCATTGCCCGTAATGATTTCTACAATAACAATTTTCAGCTAATGGGGATTACCGATACTGCGATGCTCCGCCCACAGGTCTTTGCCTTTCACGATGGCGAGGTCCAGGTCGGTCTCATATGCTCTGAAAAGCAGGCAGTTGACGCCACCCTGGCAAGCCTTGCAGAAGAAGATAGTCGTATCTGCACCGTTGCAGACAAATACTGGAACGCCAGAGGCGGAAGTCATGCGGACGGAGGCGCCTTTGTTTTCACCATACGTGACGACCCCGAGAACGCCGGAAAGAAACGTATGGTTTGTACAGACAAGTTTGGCGGAGAAGTGAAGATACCTCCCCACCAGCATGCCTGTGACATGAGCCTGAGCATAAGCACTCCGGACACCTCGGATATGCTTGCGAGGGCTATCGCGGACTATTTGGGCAGGGGTGATTCAAGAGGTATCTACGCTTTCCTGAAAGAGAATGTGTTTGCAATGGGTTTTGATGCCTTGCGCTGGTGCTGCAAGAAGCTGTCGGAAGGGGCGCGAGAGAATGACAGCCAGAGACAAACGGCAATTGACGCCCTCACCCTTGTCAACAATCTTAGGGATCCGACAGGAGACTTGAAGAGAAGCTCCGTTGTGCGCATTGTGAGAAGGACGTTAAAGGAGGTTTTCGGGGCCATTCCTCCCATAGGTTCGGATGACGAAAGCCCCTTTCGTTTGATTACGTGGGAGACCAGAGAGGATCTTGTTGGCCCGGAAGGCAAACAGGCATCGCTGGTGTTGAACGCTGCAGGCTTTCCCCCTGAAGGGGACGACTGCGATTCCAGACTAATCTGCGATGCGTATGCCCTGGGGTGGAAAAGGTTCATCTGCTATGGATATCGGGGGCAGCGATTTCTCGCGTGCGGCCTTGGTCCCGAGACCGAGGATGTGAGAATAGATGCCTACGGCAGCACGGGTGACTACCTGGCATCCGGGATCGACGGCATGACCGTGTGTGTACACGGAAACGCCCAGGATCAGCTTGGCCAGATACTGAAATCCGGAAAACTGGTCATATACGGTGATGTGGGTCAGACTTTCATGTACGGCGCAAAAGGAGGGGAAGTCTACGTCATGGGGAATGCTGCAGGCCGTCCCCTCATCAACGCGGTGGGTCGCCCGAGAGTCGTAATCAACGGGACGTCCCTCGACTACCTGGCAGAATCCTTTATGGCAGGAGATGTCCACAGGGGAGGCGGATTTGTCATTCTGAATGGAATAACGTTTGACAATGACGGCAACGTGCAGTCGCAGGCGACTCCGTATCCAGGCAGCAACCTTTTCTCTCTGGCTTCCGGAGGGGCCATATATGTGCGTGATCCGCACAGGGTTTTAGTAGACGAGCAATTGAACGGGGGCGCCTATGGTGAGTTGACCAGAGAGGACTGGCGGCTTATCTTGCCCTATCTCAAGGAGAACGAGCACCTGTTTGACATATCCGTAGAGGACGACCTCCTCACGGTCAACGGGGAGAAGAAAGCTCCCGAAGAGGTCTACCGGAAGATAACGGCACTTAAGGTAAAGGCCCTTGCCAAGTCCATGGTGGTAGAATAGGCGGAGTACCTTGTGGGGAGAAGCACCATGAAAGCAGGTAGTGACATAGAGAAGATCGATTCGGGCTTTGCCAGAGAGGTGGCATCCGCCAGCGGTGCGGATCTGTTTGCCTGTTATCAATGTGAAAAGTGCACCAATGGATGCCCGGTCACTTTTGCCATGGACTACGGGCCTCATCAGATCATCAGGATGCTTCAGCTCGGGCTATCCGAAGAGCTCGCCCATGCAAATACTCCCTGGGTATGCGCTTCCTGTGAAACTTGTTTTACGCGTTGTCCTCAGCAAATAGAGATACCGGAGTTGATGGACCATCTGAAGCACCGGGTACTGCGCCAGGGAGAAAAGCCGGTAGAAGGTGTTATCGCTGCATTCCATGAGGCATTCCTTGACAACATCAGAAGATTTGGCCGGATAAACGAGACAGTTCTGATAACGGCATTTCAGCTTAGGAGCGCAAAGGCAGGAAAAGGATTTGATGCAAAAGAGGCATTCAGGAACCTCAAGCTCGGCCTTGGGATGCTGAAACGGGGCCGGTTGGCCTTTGTCCCCAAGAAGACCGGAGGAAAAGAAGCAGTTAGAAACCTTTTTGAGAAGAAGGACTAGTGTCATGTACCAGAAGTTGTTTACAAAAGCCAAAGCATTGATGATATCCGCATTGATTCGTTGAAACACAAAATCCGAAGCACGAAATCCGAAATTCGAAACAATGACCAAAATCCGTAATGTTCTCAAGGCGCAAGCCGCAATTCTCTAATGTTCTAAACAGTATGTGAAATGTTTCGGTCATTTGAATTTTGGTCATTCGGATTTGTTTCGTGCTTCGATATTCGAATTTCGGATTTAACGCGTCGTCTTTATGCGGGAAGAGACAATCATGGAATTATGTAAGTTATTCCCGGGACACGACATTAGAGACTTCCAACATTTCTTGGAAGAATCGATAGATTACTCAATTAGCTATTTGACGATGGAAAAAGAATGGACGTAACGTATTACCCGGGTTGTTCCCTGGAATCTTCTGCAAGGGACTATGACGAGTCAATAAGGGCGGTT
>JAFDFO010000030.1 GCA_019309815.1 Deltaproteobacteria bacterium | reverse complement strand
AGAAATGAAGAGGATATTCGGGAGGCGGCACGCATCATACACGGTATGGGAGCACAACATGTCTTGGTAAAGGGTGGACACCTGGACGGTCCTGCTACAGACTGCCTCTATGACGGGAAGAACTTCTTTGAATTCTCGAAACCGCGCGTTGAGACGCCCCACACCCATGGAACGGGATGCGTTTACTCTGCTGCCATCGCCACATATTTGGGAATGGAATTGGACGTGATGGAGGCCGTACAACAGGCCAAGGACTTCGTCCATACTGCTATACGGTTTGGTCTTCCCCTGGGTGGGGGGCACGGACCGACTAACCCTTTCGCCCGGTTTGCGCGAGACTTGGAAAAGCATCGGGTCATTGAGACACTACAAGCGAGTTTTGACCGTTTGCAAAGAAGTTCTGTGGGAGATCTCATTCCTGAGGTCCAATCGAATTTGGGTTACGCCCTCCCCTTTGCAGAGACCCACCAGGATGTCGCTGCTTTCCCGGGCCGCTTGGTGCGGGTGGGCAAGGGGATTGTATCGGTGAGAAATCCAGCCTTTGGCGCTTCTAAACATATCGGCACCATCATTCTAACAGCGATGCGGCATGATCCGGGATTTCGCTCGGCTATGAATATTCGGTTCTCAGAGAGGCTCGTCGAGAAATGTGAGACTTTCGGATGGAAAGTCGGCTCCTTTGACCGGGGCAAAGAACCCGAGGAGATAAGACAACAGGAAGGGAGTAGCCTTGAATGGGGCACCGAGCAGGTGCTTTCCAAGGAAAGTACGATACCGGACGTCATCTTTGATCGGGGCGATATGGGCAAGGAGCCGATGATCCGGGTGTTTGGAAGGGATCCCGACGAGGTCGTAGATAAGGTCCTCAGACTACTATCCGTCTACACAAGCTAAGGTCTCAAACCTTGTGTTAAGTTTGTACATGTTGTGGTGCCTCTAACCAGCAGATGCTTGATACTGGATACTGGATGCTGGATAAAGACTTGGCACCCACATTTGCCCCGAACATCATCAGTTAGATGGTTCTTTTATGTGGCACAAGAGAATAAAAACACAATTTCTCATCCCATTCGGCATCCAGAGACCAGCATCCAGCATCAAGTATGTTGTGCAAGATCAGAGACTTCCGAGTGTCTCTTTCACGGCATCCACAACGGCCTCGGGAGTAAAGCCGAACTTTTCAAAGATGACATCCGCTGGTGCCGAAGCGCCAAAGCGCTGAATACTGATAACCTTTCCGGCTGATCCCACGTAGCGATACCACCCCATAGATATTCCTGCCTCGATGCCGACGCGGGCTTTCACCTTGCTTGGCAAGACCTCTTCGCGATAAGCCTCTTCCTGATCCTCAAAGACCTCCCAGCTCGGCATGCTGACCACACGTGCAGCTATTCCTTCCTCAGTTAGCCTCTCGTATGCAGCCAAGGCCAGATAGACCTCGGACCCGGTGGCCATGATGATGGCTTCGGGGGATCCCTGTGGGGCCTCTGCCAGGATGTAGCCCCCCCGCAAGACACCCTCAGATGAGCCAAATCGGTCTTGGTCGATAATCGGCAGTTTTTGTCGAGTAAGGATAATAGCTGTTGGGCCCTCCCTGCGAATGAGGGCCAACTTCCAGGCGACAACAGTCTCATTGGCATCGGCAGGCCGCACAACGACCAGGTTTGGTATGGCACGCAGGGCCGCTACGTGTTCGATTGGCTGATGCGTGGGTCCATCCTCTCCCACGCCCACCGAGTCATGGGTGAAAACATAGATCACTTGCAGCTTCATCAGGGCTGCCAGGCGCATGGGTGGCCGCATGTAGTCCGAGAAGACCAGGAATGTGGCACCGTAAGGAACCAGGGCCTGGCTTAGGGCCATTCCATTAAGTATCCCTCCCATTGCGTGTTCGCGGATGCCAAAGTGGATGTTTCTCCCACATGGATCTACCTTGATAACCCCCAGGCCCTTAATGAAAGTCTTTGTGGACGGGGCCAGATCTGCCGAACCCCCCAACAAGGTGTACAACCTCGGGGCCACTGCCTCAAGGACCTTTCCTGAGGCACTTCGCGTAGCTATAGAACCCTGATCAGGGCCAAACTGAGGAAGATCCGCCTCCCAACCCTCAGGCCATTTTTGTTCATGACTCTCTTTCCACTGTCTGGCCAGGTCGGGGTATTCAACGGCGTATGCGTCGAAGAGGCTTGTCCACTCAGATTCCCAGGCACGGCCCCTGTCCAGACAAAGTCGGAAATGGGCCAGGGCCTCTTCAGGAACATGGAACAACTCTTCGGGCCAATTGAATCGTTCTCTCACCAACACGGTCTCGTCAGGTCCCAGTGGCTCGCCGTGGGCTGATGCACTGTCCTGTTTATTGGGACTTCCATACCCAATATGGGTGCGGGCAATGATCAGTGAAGGTTTATCTATTTGTTTCTGAGCAGCACTCAGGGCTGAGGCAATCTGGGCGTGGTCGTATCCGTCTACTCGTTGCACTTGCCAGCCGTAGGCCTCAAACCGCTTGCCCACATCTTCCGTAAAGGTGAGTTCGGTGCCCCCCTCTATGGTGATGTGGTTATCCATATAGAGGTAAATCAGCCTTCCCAGGCCAAGATGACCTGCCATGGAGGCGGATTCTGCGGTGACGCCCTCCATCATGTCGCCGTCGCCGGCAACGCCATAGATGAAATAGTCGACAAGGGGGTATCCTGGACGGTTGAAGTACTGGGCAAGGTATTCTTGGGCCATGGCCATGCCCACGCCGTTTGAAAAGCCCTGGCCAAGTGGGCCGGTCGTGGTTTCCACGCCTGGCGTGTGCCCGTATTCGGGATGTCCCGGGGTGATGCTGTCCCATTGGCGGAATTGGCGAATATCCTCCAGGGAGACCTCGTAGCCGGTCAGGTGAAGGAGGGCGTAGAGGAACATGGACCCATGACCGGACGACAGGACAAACCGATCGCGGTTTGGCCACTTCGGATTGGCAGGACTGTGTTTCAGAAATCGGGTCCAGAGAATATACCCAATATCCGCGGCCTCCATGGGCATGCCCGGATGACCGGAACGGGCCTTTTCCACGGCATCCACGGCAAGCATGCGG
The DNA here is from genome assembly GCA_019309815.1 of Deltaproteobacteria bacterium. Classification (GTDB taxonomy): domain Bacteria; phylum Desulfobacterota; class Desulfobacteria; order Desulfobacterales. The sequence goes on along the minus strand of JAFDFO010000030.1, from coordinate 11,060 downwards.
ATCGTGTTGATACAGAGTTGGTCGAGTCGGTTTCCGTGTGGCGCTCCCTCAACATGACTGGTCGTTTCCTGAGCTGGTGTCACTTCCTTCCTCCAAGATATATAATTTGTTCAATAAGATAGGATAATTGCCGAAAGAGGAGCTCTCGGCCGCTCTACCTATGGCATAATTCCACGCCGTTTTGAAGCTCTAGTTGAAATTTTTTGGGGATAGCGACCGGAGGCCTGCGATGCCGTGGATCGGTTACGGGGCCCGCTCAATTATTTCCAGAAATTGACAAGTGACCGATAATCGTATAGATAGCGGCTTGCAGGCCACTACAAACAGCCCGGAAACCTGCCTTTTTTGGAGAATGGCCATGAGGTCATACAAAGAGGGAATCGCCCACCAATACCTGATGGAAACAAGGTATGATCGTGCGTCCATCCTTCGCCGAGATGATTTTGGACCGGTTCCAAGGCCTCCCGTCTACAAGACTTACGCGGACGCCCCTAAAACGCAGCTGCCAAAACCCCTCTTTGGAGAAACGGACAGCCTGTGGGAAATTCTGAATCAGCGACGCTCCAGGAGACGGTACACTGGTGATCCCATCAGCATGATGACCCTGGCAGCCTTGCTCTGGGCGACTCAGGGGATTACCCTTTCGGCATCTGGTTATCAGTTTAGGACATCGCCTTCGGCAGGTGCCCTCTATCCCGTAGAGACCTACCTGAGTGTCCAGGAGGTTGAGGGCGTGCAGCAGGGGATCTATCACTTCAACGTCTTTGATTTCGCCTTGGAGGAGATCGCCCTGGGCAACTTCGGCGAACATCTCACCCGCGCTGCGTTGGACCAAGCTATGGTAGGGCGGGGAGCCGTGGTTTTCATATGGACGGGTATCCTACTGCGTTCCATGTGGAAGTATAAAAACCGCTGCGTGCGGTACATCTGCATGGACGCAGGCCACATTGCTCAGAATCTTCAGCTTGCCACCACAGCCTTGGCCCTGGGGTGCTGCCCGATTGGGGCCTTTTATGATGAGGAGATCAACGGGGTCCTCGGAGTTGACGGAGAGGAAGAGACGACCATTTACTTGGCAGCGGTGGGAAAACTGTGAACATTGACGATTGATTATTGGAAATATCCCATCGTCTGTTGCTGATCAGAGGGAATCGCATGACGTCGAAAGATCTTGACCAAATGAGAAAGGATGCTCTGGATATTTTCTTGGCCGGTGTCCGGGCCGTGGAGCCGGCAGCAGCCGTCAAGAGGTATTGCCAAAGGAAGGGCAACGAGCTCCGGATTCATGAGAAGGTATATGATCTTACCCAATTCAGAAATATCTACATCATAGGAGCAGGAAAGGCCGGGGGGCCCATGGCGAGGGCCATGGAAGAAATTCTGGGGGAGAGAATCACCGAGGGTCTTGTTTGCGTAAAATACGGTCACCTGGCCGAATTGAGTCGCGTCCAACTGATTGAGGCAGCCCACCCGGTGCCGGATGATAAAGGTTTGGCCGCAGCCGAAGCCATTTTGGGCCTGGTTTCCAAGGCAGGAGAAGAAGATCTGGTGCTGTGTCTGATTTCAGGCGGTGGTTCTGCCCTCCTTCCGTTGCCCGTGGAGGGCCTGAGCCTGGAGGACAAACAAGAAACCACAAAGACGCTGCTCGCGTGTGGGGCCGCGATTCATGAGATCAATGCACTGCGCAAGCATATGTCCAGGGTAAAAGGGGGCGGCCTGGCGCGAGCCGTGTATCCTGCAACCCTGGTCTCCCTGATACTGTCAGACGTGATTGGAGATGATTTGGACGTGATTGCCTCTGGGCCTACAGTTCCCGACCTCTCGAGCTTTCAAGATTGCATGAATATCGTAAAGAAGTATGGCATCCGTGACATGATTCCTGAGAAGGTTCGGGCTTTTTTCCAAAAAGGGGTCGAAGGGGAGGCCCCTGAGACACCAAAGACGGGGGATCCCGTTTTTGCGGAAACAGAAAGCGTAATCATCGGGAGCAATCTGGCGTGTGTTCTGGCGGCCGAAGAAAAGGCCCAGGGCTTGGGGTATAACACGGTGGTCCTATCAACCATGATTGAGGGGGAGACCAAAGAGGTTGCCGGTGTCCACGTTGCAATAGCCAAAGAGGTCCAAAAAACAGGACACCCAATTTCTTGTCCTGCTTGCGTTCTCTCAGGTGGTGAGACCACGGTCACGATAACCGGTCGAGGACTCGGGGGGCGCAACCAGGAGTTTGTGCTGGCCGGAGCCATGACTCTGAACGGGGTAGAAGGGATCGTTATCCTAAGCGCCGGAACCGACGGGAATGACGGTCCGACTGATGCAGCCGGTGCCATCGCCGATGGCCAGACGATCGCGAGATCTCAAGCTCTGGGTCTGAATCCTTCAGATTTCTTGTCAGGGAATGACAGCTATCACTTTTTTCAGAAGCTTGGGGATTTGATCAAGACTGGACCAACCAACACGAATGTCATGGATCTGCGGATCTTGCTGGTCAAGTGAAACACTGAAGGAGGTCATGTTGTGAGTGAATTTCATCAGGAAGGCTCCATCACCACGATCCACGGGTTTTACGATCTTTTTGATCCCGAAGAATACCTCGTGCGGCTGGAGAGAAAAATAGAGGCATTTTCTAAGCACATGTGTATCAGTCTGCTTCTGCCCTCCCTTTATGCCGAGATACACGTTCCGAATGTATTGGAGAACATTATCAACCAGATCAACCAGGTGAACTATCTGTGTTCCGTGGTGGTTGCCCTTGGAGGCGCCAGGGAAGAGAAAGAATTCAGGGAAGCCAAGGAATATTTCGACAGGCTGAAGAAAGAGGGTCGGGACGTAAAAGTGGTCTGGGTGGAGGGACCTCGCGTTCAGTCGGTCTTCAAGAAGCTACAGGAACAAAAGATACCGGTTGGTGTGCCGGGGAAAGGCCAGTCCGTGTGGGTTACGCTTGGCTATCTCTTTGCCAGGGAAATCTGTGATGTGATTGCCCTGCACGACTGCGATATCGTCACCTACGATCGGTTACTGTTGGGCCGACTGATTGAGCCCACAGCGAATCCGAACAACGACTTGGAGTTCTGCAAGGGATATTACGCCCGTATTTCGCCCACCGAGATGGCGATGAAAGGAAGGACTAAAAGACTTTTTGTAGCTCCCTTTGTGCAGGCCCTGGTCAACGTCATGCATATTCGGGGCCATCATGAACTGGAGGAGTTCTTCCGTTATCATCGCACCTTTCGTTATCCCCTGGCGGGTGAGTTCAGCTTCTTGACCCGCCTTGCACGGGCGATCAATATTTCTTATGATTGGGGTCTTGAGGTGAGTACCCTGTCCGAGGTCTACAATCGTCTTACGCCAAAAAAGATTGCACAAATTGATCTGTGCAAGAATTATGAGCATAAACACCAGGTGCTTTCAGAGAAAGATGCCAAGGGTGGGCTTCACAGGATGGTCGTGGACATCGCCAAGTTCTTTCTCAATTATATCCGTTCTCATGGCATGGCTATTGATGGTGCCTTCATCGACATGCTGCAACACACCTATCACAGTACGGCCTTAAGCTTTGTGAAGAGCTACAGCGACGACGCGGAGTCGAACGATTTGGTTTATGATCGGCATCAGGAGGAACTCACAGTCCGCTACTTTAGGGATTTCATTGCTACCGCCTGGGAGCAGGCAACCGAAGAACAAGAGGGGACGCAGATCCCGTCATGGAACCGCGTTATTTATTCGTCGCCTGATATCTACGGTGATTTATTGGAGGCCGTGGAACAAGACAATGAATGACGCGGCACTAACCCGCTCACGATCACGCGGATATCAGTCGCTTCTTGGTGCTTGGTCTGGTGCTCGCGTTGTTGAGCAGAAGTCTGGCACGGTTGGATCGTTTCATGAGAGACTCTCTTAAGGTCTGGTTTCTGGCCTCAGAAGTGGTTCCATTTGCCAAGACCGGTGGGCTAGCCGATGTGGCGGGTTCTCTGCCTGCTTCCCTTAAAGATCTGGGCGTGGATGTAAGTGTTGGCCTTCCGTTCTATCGGATGACGAAGAATGGGAACTATAAGACTGAGGAGGTGCTCAACGGGCTTGAGGTTCCCCTGGGAGAAGCCAAACGAAGGGGCGAGGTCCTGAAAACCTCAACCCAGGACGGAATCCCCGTCTATCTCTTTAGACAGGAGGACTTCTTTGACCGGTCCGGTTTGTATGGCACGGCACAAGGGGACTACCCCGATAACTTCGAACGATTTACCTATTTCAGCCGCGCTGCCCTCCTTTTTGCCAAAGAGACGGGTCTGCGCTTTGACGTGGTCCATTGCCACGACTGGCAAACCGGGCTTATCCCGGCCTATCTAAAGACCCTTTACAGGACGGATCCTTTTTTCTCTGATGCTGCCTCGGTCATTACAGTTCACAACTTGGGATATCAGGGGGTCTTTCCTGCAGAAAAGCTGCCGACCTCTGGCCTCCCAGCCAGTGAGTTTCGTCCTGAGGGTGTTGAATACTGGGGCAAGATTAGTCTTTTGAAAGCAGGCATTGTGTATTCGGATGCTATTACCACAGTGAGTCCGAGATACAGTCAGGAGATACAGACCCCCGAATTCGGACTGGGCATGGAAGGGATCTTTCAGAAAAGATCGGCCGACCTCTACGGGATTCTGAACGGTGCAGACTATGATACCTGGGACCCTGCGATAGATCCCCATATCAAGGCCGGCTACACCTTTAGCGATACAAAGAACAAGAAGGAGTGCAAGGTTGACCTTGTGAATGAGCTGGGCCTCGATCGACGTTTTGTGGATCGACCTGTCCTGGGGATGATTTCCCGGCTTGCAGCCCAAAAAGGGTGCGACTTGCTCGTGCAGATCGCTCAAGACATTGTTCAGCTCGATGCCGGGCTCGTGATCCTGGGTGCCGGGGAAGAGACGTATCAAAAGTTCTTGGTGAAGCTGGGGAGGGAGTATCCTGACAGCATGGCGGTCAGGATTGGGTTTGACGAAACCCTTGCGCACCGGATCATGGCGGGTGCGGATATGCTTCTCGTACCTTCCCGTTACGAACCGTGCGGGCTGACGCAGATATATGCCCTAAGATACGGGACCGTGCCGATTGTCCGAGCTACGGGAGGTCTTGACGACACCATTGAGCAGTTTGCTCCGGGCTCGGGCCAAGGGACCGGATTCAAATTTGTTGATTATGAGGCGAAGGCCTTTCTGGAAAAGATTCAAGAGGCCGTATCACTCTTTGAGGACAATACCACGTGGATGAGACTCGTGACCAACGGGATGAAATGCGACTTCTCGTGGGAGAGGTCTGCCCGAGAATATGTCTCCTTGTATGAAAAAGTAAAGCAAGCTATAAAGAACAAATCTGAGGTCCGCAATGACAGGAGGAGGGAGTAATGGCCAGAAAAGCCAGAGAGCTATCTGCAAAAGAGCTTCGGTTGCACGTTGATCCAAAAGAGGTAGAAGTTTCTTTCACCAAAGAGCTTTGTCCCGTCAAACACGGAGTAGTGGGGCAAGAGCGGGCCATTGAAGCGATCAAGTTCGGTGTCGGCATGAACGATCCCGAGTATAACATCTATGTGGCAGGCACTACTGACACGGGCGCGACATACATGGCCCGTGCACTTTTGGAAGAGGAAGCTGCCAGACAGGCGCCACCACCGGACTGGTGTTATGTGCACAACTTCAAGGAACATGACAAACCGAGAGCCGTCAAACTGCCCACCGGCAGAGGCGAAGAGCTCAGAAGGGCCATGGACGAGCTGATCGATGCCCTGAAGAACGATATCCCCGTAGCATTCAGCACCGATGATTATCGCTACAAAGAGCAGGTCCTTCGGCAGGAGTTTGAGAACAAGCGCCGCCAGGTTATCGACGCCCTGAGGGAGAAGGTGGAAGCAGAAGGCTTTTTGTTGCAAGTGGACCCTCAGGGGCTTTCCATCATACCGGGAAAGGACGGGCAGGTGATCCCTCCCCAGGAGTTGGCAAAGTTTTCTTCGGAAGAGAAGAAAGCTTTGCGGGACAGGGGTGACAAGTTGTCCGTCGAGATGAACGAGTCAATGAATGACATCGGGGAACGGGAAGCCAAGTACGTGGAACGCCGCAAGAAGTTGCATCATACAATTGCCTTTGCCGTGGTGACCAAGAAGATGCAGGGCGTTCTGGGAAGGTTCAGGGACCAGCAGCACGTGTTTGAGTACCTTGAGGCCGTGCGACGGGACATCATGGATAATATCGCTGATTTTCAAAGAAGACCGGAACAGGAGGAGCCCAAAGGGCCGATACCCGGAATGGTTGGGTCCCCGGTCATGAATAAATACAAGGTTAATGTCCTTGTTGACAATTCTGAAACCAAGGGAGCCCCTGTCGTCTACACGTCAAATCCTACCTATCCGGCCCTTTTTGGAAGGACAGAACGGGAGGCCGTCTTTGGTGCCCTGGTGACCGACTTTACCATGATCAAATCCGGGGCTCTTCACGAGGCCAACGGCGGATATCTCGTGCTGAAGGTTACCGACATTCTGAAATGGTACCTTTCCTGGGAGGCCCTCAAACGGGCCGTCAGACACAAAGAGGTCAAGATAGAAGATGTGGGTGAAATGTATGGCTTCATAACCACCAGGACGCTGAAGCCCGAACCCATACCGTTGAACCTTAAACTCGTGATAACCGGAGATCCTTATATATATGAGCTTCTGTATGTCTATGACGATCGCTTTAAACAGATGTTTAAGATCAAGGCGCATTTGGATGATAGGGCGGACAGGAGCAAAAAACGTATACGAGAATGTCTTTGCTGCATGGCCAGATTCTGTGAGGAGGAAGGGTTAAGACACATCGACCGCGCGGGCATGGCAAGACTCCTGGAATACAGCATGGAGGTGGCCGGCAGCAGGGACAAGATGACACTCAAGCTGGGGGCCATTGCCGATATCATCCGCGAGGCAAATTACTGGGCCGTGCAGGGAAGAAAGAGGCATATTTCTGCATCTCACGTGGAAAAAGCCATAGAGAAAAAGATCTATCGCTCGAGTCTGGTGGAAGAACGTGTACAGGAATTGGTCAAGAAAGACATCTTCTGGATCGAAACCGACGGTAGCAAGGTGGGCCAAATAAACGGGCTGGCCATTTTGCAGACCGGTGACCATATGTTCGGCAAACCAGGCCGTATCACGGCAAATGTCTCCATGGGAAGGGCCGGAGTTGTTGCCATTGAACGAGAGTCTCGCATGAGTGGAAACATTCATACCAAGGGCGTCATGATCTTGAGCAGTTACCTGCAAGAACATTTTGCGCACAACAAACCTTTGGCGCTGTCTGCCAACCTCTGCTTTGAGCAGACTTACGGCATGGTTGATGGGGACAGCGCCTCCAGCACGGAACTCTTTGTCATTCTTTCTGCCATTGCCAAGGTGCCTATCTCTCAAGGTATCGCGGTGACCGGCTCGGTCAGTCAGAAGGGGGAGATTCAACCTATTGGTGGGGCGACACGCAAGATCGAAGGGTTTTTTGACATCTGCAAACACAAGGGCCTTACCGGCAAACAAGGCGTCATCATTCCCACGAAGAATGTAAGGGATCTCATGCTCAGAAAAGACGTTGTCAAAGCAGTCAAAGCCGGCAAGTTTCACATCTATCCCATAAAGACCATCGAGCAGGGGGCTGAGATACTGATGGGAATGAAGGCGGGCCGAATGCGAAAAGATGGAACCTATACGCCGGGCACGCTCTTTCGGGCAGTGGATGATCGGTTAAAGGATCTCGCTGAAAAGGCAAAGGCGTTCGGCAAAGATGACAAAGACAGGGGAAGCGAGTCGCCCGCACCCACATGTAATGGGTGTGGCTAGAGCACCCAATTGGTGAGCAGTATCTGATTTTTGAGAGACCGGGATTCCCCGGCGGCTATTACCCTGATGGCGGGACGGCCCTTCACCGGGCATTTGGTTTCACAGATGCCACACCCCACACACTTTCCCATGTCCACAAACGGAACGTTCACCGGCAGAGGGGCTTGACCATGGTCAGGCACAACCCCCTTCTTTAAGTAAATCGCCTTGGGCGAAGTAGGGCAGAGTTCTTGGCACACAATGCAGGGCCCGTTGCCGGACCATGGCAGACACCGTCCTCTGTCCACGTAAGCTGTTCCGATGCTGATAGGTCGTTCTATCTTTTCCTTCGCAGAGATCTCTTCAATGGCGCCCGTTGGGCAGACACTCCCACACAGCGTGCAAGTATATTCGCAGTAACCCTGGGTCATGACGAGATGGGGCGTCCAAAAGCCTGCCATTCCTGCCTCCGCGAGGGTCGGATTGATGGCATTCGTGGGACAGACCTTCATACAAAGACCGCACCGCTGACACAACGTCAGGAATTCGTCTTCGGGGAGGGCACCCGGCGGCCTGATCAGGCGCGGGTCCGGGACGTGGTGAGTACTGCCATCGAGTTTTCCGAAAAGAGGTAGAGATACGCCGACCAGCAAACCTCCGAGCACAGCCCTGCGGCCCATATCCGGACGCCTGTTCGACTTGGGGGCCCACCTGAATTTGAATGACAAGGCATCTTCCGGACAGGCATCAAAACAGTTGAAACACATGATGCATTCGGCGTTTTCCCAGTCCTGGCCGGGCATCGGAGAGGCAGCTCCCTGGCAAGCCTTGGAACACAACTGACACTCCGTGCACTTGTCTTGATCTTTTTCGAGTCCCAGAACAGTAAACCTTGAAAAGATTCCCAACAGGGCCCCGAGGGGGCACAGGACGCGGCACCAGAAACGGGGTTTGATCCGGTTGAGAAACAAGATGACAAGAAAGATCAACCCAATAAACCACCCGGTTTTATACGCCGGGTATCCATAGCCAAAGACAGGGGAAACCAGGACCTCACCACTATAGCTCAAGTAGTTGAGGACCTTGATGTCACTTGCGGCCAGCACATCGAATACCTCTTTGAGGCCCAGGCCGATTCCCGGCAGCACCGCCAGTGTCAGTGACCGAAACAGGAAAGATATGGGATCCATCAGTCCGGTTAGATTGAGTGTCATCACTGCTGCTACAAGGAAGAGTATCAAGAGGAAGTATTTGATCCTGTGGGCGGAGGTCCTCTGGTTGGCCTTGACCATACGGTCCCCTTTGAGGGCGGGCTTCACGGAACCCACGGCGTGATGGATCGTGCCAAAGGGACACACAAAACTGCAAAACACCCTGCCAAGAAAAAGGGTCACAATGAGCAGACCCACAGCCCACCAAAACCCGGAGATGAGTTTCCAACCGGATAGGAGAGAGGAGAGCAAAACAAGGGGGTCCAGTTGGAAAAACCATGTTACGGGCTGGTCGAGTCTCAGGTCCACGTCTTGGGCAAAAACAAGGGAATATTCTAGGTAAGCATCCTCTGAGAGACGACTCTGCACCAGCAGAAAAAGAAACAGGCCCAGAAAGATGGTCTGACTGACTCTTCGGATCCAGACCAGGTGTCTTGCTCTCACAGGACAACCCTTTGCGTGGCTATTTTCTCCAGATCATAAGTTCCAAGGCCCCACTTCTGTCCAAGCTGGATAAAACCGACCTCACTTGGAACATAGCCAAAGAGTCCTGCTGCTGCCTTTGCATCTCCAGCAACCGGGTCGTTGCTGAGGATCAAGGTGTTTCTGACTGCAACATCTGACGGACTTCCGCCGGAGGGACCGTTTTCTACCATGATCCGGGTAGCATCTATGAGCGTCACGGTGGGGTTAAAAAACTGGGCCAGGTCCACGATGCTCTGGTGTATGTCCTGATGAAGGGCACTTCTCCGGCCCCCTACCGCGCCAATCCAGTTCTTCATTCCCAGAGTCAGGGTACTCAGCCCGTGAACCTTCGCCACTGGTACGTTCAGGACCTTGTCGGCCTCCACTAGAGGAACGAACACAGGCCAGACATCCAGACGGTTTCCTTGCAGCTTCATCTCTTTCATGAGCGAGGGTCTTGGGAAGACAAGCTCAGCCCCCGTTTTCTTGGCAACAGCACCAACGCCGGTGAGTGCAAAGCAGCGTCTGGCATCGTGGATGGTGTGGTCAGCTATCCTTACCTTCTTGGCTCCTGCGTCGAGACAGAGCTTCACGACTGCCTCTATGACTTCAGGGTTTGTGGTGGCTGCCATCTCAGGATGCCTGGCCCAGGAAACATTCGGCTTAATGGCCACCACATCGCCCTTTGAGACAAATCGGCCCATACCTCCAGCCGCTTCAAAGACTTTCCGAGTCAATGCCATGACCTCATAATTCTCTTGTGTGCCTAAGCCTTCCACAAGAAACTTCTTGCCGCCTGTCGAGGCTCGCGCGGGGGTCGGAGGCAGCAAGGGAGAGAAACCGAGGACAGCACCTGCAAGACCCGCTGATACGTGCGCGATCCGCTTCAAGGATTGTCGTCTTGTGATGGGGCAGTTCGTTTTCATGGGAGCCTCCAACTGTCGTCTGTTTGGTCCTCACGGGGCTTTAACAATAGCCCTAATGGCGACCCCTTTTCCCTCTAATTCCATGTGCTGTCCTCCCTGGCCTTCATCAATACTTAAGGCTGGTTCTTCTCCAATTTAGTTGGAGAAGAGGGTCCAAGGATTCTGGTTCTTCTCCAATTTAGTTGGAGAAGAGGGTCCAAGGATTCAAGGGTTTGTTTTCTAAAGACTTTATCAGCGCGGTTAACATTTTTTCGATTTCTGCGATGTCTTTTTTAGTGTACCCAATTCGCTTTTTTCAATGAAGCCCAAATCTCCTGCCAACAAAATCTGGGGTCCTTTCTTTGAATGTTCTTTTGCTTTTCACTTGAACCCTTGAATCCTCGAACCCTTGAACCCTCTGAGATCACACCTATTCTACTCTAATCAACTACAACTAATCGGGAGATGATCCTTAAGGTTTTGCCCATGATTCATGTATACCAAGATTGGCCCAAATGGCGCATTTCTGTCAATACATAGTTGTGCAGACACGTGGGCGTTGGGCTGAATACGATTGACAAATAACTAGAAGCCATCTCAAAAATCCCAATCAGGCTTCAGGGCCGAGACGGCAGACTAATTCCGGAGTGATGGAGTAGCCGA
>JAFDFO010000403.1 GCA_019309815.1 Deltaproteobacteria bacterium | reverse complement strand
TCCGGCGGTATTGGGGCTTTTACGCCTGACAACTTCCCTATCTTCGATACAATGAAGCAGAATTGCTACATGATCCTCGACTCCAATCATGGCTACAAGATGATTGGAGTCGGCCAACTTGTAGCCAAAGAGATATTGGGGGAGGAGCAGGCGTTGCTCAAGCCATTCCGCTTTGAGCGCTATGCAAAAGGAGAGCTTCATCCTGTCTCTAGCAGTCCTTTCCCGTGGAGCTGACAGCTCACAACCTCGGCAGAATAAAAAGAAATGGAATTGACGATCCTCGGATCTCCTTATGAGAGGACCGGACCTTCTGCATTCCTGCATGACGAAAATCTCCTGATCGACACCCCGGCTGAGATAGCCCTTCAACTGAACCGCTCCCGCATAGAGCGTATCGACTATTTGCTCTTCACCCATCTGGATCCTGATCACATGGAAGGATTCCGCGCCGTGGAACAGATCACGCTCGATTTTCGCACATGGGAAGCCTATCCTGAAAGATACATTCGGCTGATCCTGCCTGAGGAACTGAACAAACGCCTCACAGACATTCGATCCGTGTACGGTCCGGTAATTGACTATTATGAAGACCAGGGATTTGTACAGCGAACCCCTTTTCAGGACAGCATCGTGATCGGAAATACGAAGATTACAGCCATCCCCGTGGATCGTGGTTCCCAGGTATCGTTCATCTACGTGTTTGAAAGGCAAGGCCGCAAGATGGTGTATGCCCCCTGTGACATCAAGCCATTCCCGGAAGAGAAGGTTGAGGTTCAAAGAGCAAATCTACTTGTGATTCAGCCGGGCATCTTTGAGGATGGACTCAAACACGACTTTATCTACCCGGAAAATCACATCTCCAGGACAACGCTCTACACCCTTGAAGAGACTATCGATCTTGGCAGGAGGATTGAGGCCGACCAAGTCCTAATACTGGAATAGGGGACACGATGAGTATTTGGCCCTGGAGGGAAAATTTGACAACGTTCACTTTGCCTATGACGGCATGCGGGTAACTGTTTAAGTTCGCTGGGTGAAGCAGGGCTAAGGAGTGTAAAGGTTGATTATGCAACTTGAAGACGACAGCTTTTTGGAAAAGATCCACCGGGATGCCCTCCGTGTTCTGGAGGAAGTCGGTGTTAGATGCGCCTCTTCAGAAGTGAGACAGATCTTCGAAGATACGGGTCTTGCCGCTTTTGACGAAACTACACAGCACCTCCATGTTTTGACTCCCCTGGTTGAACAGGCCATCAATATGGCACCTAAGCGCGATGAATACTGGATACCCGAGAATTCTTTTGGTGTGGGCGGCACAGCTCCCTTTGTATATGACGATAATACCGGTGATCTGATACTGCCAACCTTTGATCATCTTGCCAAGATAGCAAAGACTGTCAACGATGCTGATGTGGTCGATTTCATGGCCCGGGGCGTTCTCATCAAACAACAGGAGGTCAACGTCATAGACACAATCGTTGAGCGCTGTCACAAGCCAATCTACGTGGCTGCGGTAACAGAGGCGGGGATTGCAAGAGCTCAGGAAGTCCACGAGACGAGGGGCGGCCTCACTGTCCAGTTTTCTATTATTAACAGTCCTCTGAACCTCATCGAAAGCATGGTAGATCCTTTCCTCTCATGCGTGCGCAAGGGGATTCCTATCTATGTTTCTACGATGCCGATGGCAGGGCTTTCCGGCCCGTATTGCATGTCCGGTCTTCTGACTCTGACCCACGCTGAAGCCCTGTTCGGTATTACGCTGACCCAGCTTGTGAATCCTGGCCTCACGGTTGTGCACGCCGGCCTTCCTTCCATTGCAAATATCCAGAAGAACTACGCGGTCGATTTGGGGTTGGTCGCTCATAATGTAGCCAACCTACTGGCAGAAAAAATCAACAAGAGGCTTGACCTGCCATCCATACAGACTGCCTGCACTACCAGCGAGGAAAAGCCAAATGAGAAGGCAGAGGAAGACGGCGTAAAAGGATTCGCCATGATGAAGAAGCACGGTTTTCATCAGATGCGACATGCCTTTGGGTTCCTCAAAGAACTGATTTCTTTTTCTATAGCCAAGTTGGAAAGACATATAGTATTATGCCGGGAAACAGGTCCCGACCAGGCCCAGGCATTTGATATGGACCCCTATGATGTCGAAGGCCTTGAAGCCATTAAGCGAAACGGCAGCCAGGCGAACTATATGCGAGATGATCATACCTTTAAGAATACCGGGAGATGCTTCAAATACTAGAACCCGTCTCAAGAACAAGATTAGAGTTCAGGGCAAGGCGCGGAACGGTGAAAAAGCGGAGTCCCGCTGTAAGCGGGATGAGCTTAAAGATTTTGAACAGTTTCGCAACACCGCCATGGGCGCTTAGATTGTTCTTGAGATAGGTTCTAACCGGAGGTATGGGAAAATGAAAGTAACTATCTATCAGACAAGTCCAGTCCTGTTGGATGTTAAGACCAATCTGGAAGAGGTTATTGATAAAATACACCAAGGCCGGGAAAGCGGTGCCGATTTAATCGTGTTCCCTGAATTGGCCTTAACCGGGTAT
>JAFDFO010000167.1 GCA_019309815.1 Deltaproteobacteria bacterium | reverse complement strand
ATGGTTATCAAAGCCCCAACACATACATCCTATAAACACCCCAACCTGTTGCAACCTGGACGCACGCGAGAATCAAGACAACAAGGTTGCTCAGGCCATGGATAAACGGAAGCACCTTCCGGGCGCGCTTCTTGTAATGCATGTACAGGCCGGAGGCCAGTCCAAATATGATGAAGGGTGCCATCACGAGGGCCACCTCGCCGTGCGTCCCTGTTATGAAGAAGCCTCTCCAGGAGACATATACCGTCACAGCTCCCCCAAGCAAGCCGGTCAGCCACATTCCCAAGGCGATCTCTCCGAGAACCACATGCTGCTTCCACCTGAAAAACGTCCTTTGATTCAGATGGAGGGCTCGAAAACGTTGAAGCCCTTGATGGAATACGTAAACGGCCAACAAGGTGGCCAAAGACTGAATGATCGGATGGGCCGAAAGAAAAACATCCATCAGCGAATCCCGTAGAAAACCCAGCTTCCTTCCTTAAGTAATTGTCTATTTGAACTCATGCACAGTGATGAAGTCATTCTTGGCCCTCACTCCATGACAGCCAATGCAGCCTCTTGGTTTTCCAGAAGACTTCACTTTGCCATCGGGTGAGTATTCTGCCCAGAACCAGTCCCCGTTTTCGGGGCTGTACCCGTTAACCTTGTACATGACGGTAATCGCCTTCAGTTCCTTGGCCTTGTTATAACTCTCCTTGACCTGGATGGCCCCGTACTGAACTGGTGGTTCTCGTGAATTCAGAGCCTTTTCGTTGACGTAAACCTTGTGGAGTGGTCCGTGCGGGGCGCGGCCGGGCTGCATCCCCTGGTGGTCAGGCCAGAAGCCCCATTCCTTATAAGGAGAGTCTTCTGTCATGTAGTGCCACAATACAGCCGCATCCGGCCCTGGCATGTCCGCAAACGCCAAAGGTCCCGCTGCAAAACATGCAACTATGGCCACTACACCTGCGATCGTTGCCGAATTCTTCATACAAGCTCCTGTCTGCACATGTCTTTGGGAAACTTCCTTTCTCAGAATCAATGAAGTGCTGATGCCAACTTGCTCACGTCCTGGATCGGGGCTTGACACGAATTTTGCTCGCACACATAAACCGTGGGTTGATCCCCGGCAGAAACCATGTCCTTCAGAAAAGGAGATATGGCAACAAGCCTTTTTCCGTCGCTCCCATCAGGATGAAGGAGAAGCACCTTGTTCGGCAAGAATTTGGAGCGAACAACATTGACCATTGCCTGGGTGGTCTCAAGTCCCGGGTCTCCGGCAATCACTACTTCCTGGCTTGGACCGATCATGAATCCAAGTGCGTTCAGCATTTGTGTGTATGCTATGGGCTGTTCCTGAATCTGTGTGGAAAAGGCCCGCGTGAGTTCATCGGCCCTCTTTTCCAGCTCAACATTTCCGGTCATGCGTCCGAGTTGCAAGAAGTTCAGGGCCGCAACCGAATTGCCTGAAGGGAGGGCCCCGTCATAGAAGTCTTTGCTCCTTGTAATGAGCTGTTCGTTTCCTGTTCCCGTAAAGTAAAGCCCACCACCCTCTTTGTCCCAAAAAATGTCGATCATTGCCTGATTGAGAGCAATGGCTTCCTCCAGGTAAGAAACATCAAATGTTGCCTCGTACAACTCGATCAAACCCCAAACCAGGAAGGCGTAGTCATCCAGGTATCCTGCATAGGCTGCGTCTCCCTGGCGGTACCGACGCAGAAGCCTCCCTTCCGAGGTCTTCAGGTTCCCTAAAATGAAGTCAGCGGCCCTGCGGGCAGCGTCCGTATAAGGTTGATCTCCAAGGACCTGGTGGCCTTTCGCCAGAGCTGCAATCATCAGGCCGTTCCAGGAGGTCAGGACTTTGTCGTCCTTAAGCGGGTGGATTCGCTTCTCTCTGACATCAAAAAGCTTCTTCCTTGCCTCTTCCAGGATCGTCTCCAGTTCTTGCAGGCCCAAGCCCCCTCTTGTGGCAAAGGCCTGGAGAGGGATTCGCTTGTGGGGAATACTCAGGCCTTCTTCAAAGTTCCCCCCCTCAGCAATGCCGTAGAAGTGACAAAAGATATCCCCTGTTTTTTCTCCCAGATGCTTCTTAACCTCCTGGGGCGTCCAGACATAAAAAAGACCTTCCTTCCCTTCACTGTCAGCGTCCTCTGCTGAATAGAACCCGCCCTCAGGAGAAGTCATATCTCTCAATACGTAGGTAAATATCTCACGGGCCACCTGGGCGAATTCGGTCTTCCCTGTAACTTGATATGCCTCAAGGTACGCCATGGCCAGCAAGGCCTGGTCATAGAGCATCTTTTCAAAGTGGGGCACCAGCCACTTGTTGTCTACTGAATAGCGGTGGAAACCAAAACCGACCTGGTCGAAGATGCCCCCGTTTCGCATGGCGTTCAAGGTTACTTCGACCATTTCCAGGGCCTCCGTATCACCGCTGCGCTTGTGCCACCTCAGAAGGAAGGTCAAATTGTGCGGTGTTGGGAACTTCGGTGAAGCGCCAAATCCTCCCCGCCCAGGATCAAAGACGCGTGCAAGCTGCGTATAACCTTTCTTCAGGGTCTCAACACTCACTGGTTGGACCGACGTGTCAGAATCCGAGCCGGGCTGGATGGCCCCGGTGATCGCCTCGCTTGATCTCAGAATGCTCGCCCGGTCCTTTTCCCACATGGCGGCAACCTGCTCAAGAATGTCCATAAAACCGGGCATTCCCAACCGGCTCGATTTCGGAAAGTAGGTTCCGGCAAAAAAAGGCTTCCTCTCGGGTGTCATGAATATGGAAAGCGGCCAACCGCCGCTCCCGGTCAAAGACTGGCAAACGTGCATGTAGATCTTGTCTATGTCAGGACGTTCTTCACGGTCCACTTTAATCGCCACAAAGTGTTGATTCAGCAGACGCGCAACCTCCTCATCCTCGAATGACTCGTGTGCCATGACATGACACCAGTGGCATGTGGCATAGCCGATAGAGAGAAAGACAGGCTTGTCCTCTTTCTTCGCCTTTTGAAAGGCTTCCTCTCCCCATGGATACCAGTCCACCGGGTTATCCGCGTGCTGCAGTAGGTAAGGGCTCTTTTCGCCAATAAGACGATTTGCTCCCTTTTTGGGGTTTGCATCAGCCATGTATACACGGCCTCCCGAGAAAATGACGAGACAGATGGACAACCATATGGCGCATCGAACACCGCGCCTTGCCATCCGCAACACCCTTTTTGTAATCAATCTGTTTTCCACACCCCTCCCGTCCTCCTTTTGCAGAGGCTCAGGTTGGGGGAGTCCCGGACCAGGAGACGCAAAGGACCGGGGGGAACTACTCGTCGTGCTCCTCGACGGTTCCCTTGTGCTTCGTCGCGCACATGGGGCAGAGAACATCGATCTCTTTTTCGTCCCCTATGAACTTCTCCCGCAGCTTTTCCGGACTTAAGTTGCTCACGGTCCCGCATGCGCATGCCGGGCATTCTGCCCTAACCTCAATTCTTTTCTTGGACATTTTTCCCTCCTTAATAGGTAATGGCTTGAGAGTTATTTGGATTCCTCAACCTTCTCCATCGCCTTGACAATCCCCTCAAGGGGGGGCCTCTTGTTGATGTCGTGCACGTCGATATAACGAATAATCCCGCCCTTGTCGATGACAAAGAGGGCCCTTTCTGAAGTCCCATCCGGCCGAAGTACACCGTACCTCTCAGCAACAGCACCGTGCGGCCAGAAGTCAGACAGGACCGGGAACCACAACGCATCATCCTCCACGACCATCTGGTTCGTCCAAGCAAACAGCGTAGGGACGTTGTCAACCGTAATGCCTAAAAGAACGGTGTCGTATGTGTCAAAGATATCCTTCACAATGTTGTATCCCGGCCATTGATCTGAACAGACCGGCGTCCATGCGGCAGGAACAAAGGAGAGGACCACGTTCTTTTTTCCCAGATACTGGCCAGGCGAGATCTTTTCTCCTGAAACGGACGGAAGCGTAAAGTCTGGAGCACGATCTCCCACCTTGACTTTCAACACGCTGTCCGTGGGTTTAAGGATTCCTGGATTGTAAATGTTCTCCTTGAAGGCTTCCGATCTCCCGTCAGCGTCGAAACCCGAAAACAGCCAAGCAACAAATCCCAACACCAATATTAGGGTTATCCTCTTTGTCACGGCACGCCTCCTATTTTAGTCCCGACAATTCGACCATCGACTGCAAGAACTCGTGGGCCGTCCTGAAGCCGCCAAGCTTGGAGTAAAAGACCTCATTGGTTCCGTCCTTTTTGATCCTCACGCCTATGAAGTACGGCGTTCTGACCTCCCCAAGGCGTTGATGAATGGAAAAATCCGCATCCGGGAAAAGAGGAAATGGAACCTTGTATTTCTTTGCAAACACTCCTACTTCAAAGGAGGAATTGCCTACACCAATCCCGATAACCTTGAGTCTCCCCTTGTATTTGGGGGATTGCTCTATGGTTTCATAAAGCTGATTCACTCTGGATGCCTCCCGCTGACAATGCGGGCAATACATGCTGTAGACTTCAATAATCACCGCTTCTGCCTTGATCTGCGGTATCTTGAACTGGCCCTCGCCCGCAAGGCCCAGGTAGACCTTGTGCGCGGGATCTTCTGGTATGGTGAGGATTATTGCCGGAAAGACGTCGCCGTTCTGTGGGGGGGGTGGAGATGCGGACAAAACCAAACCCGGGTGGAACACCAGGGCGAAGAGAACGATAATCCCCAATCCGGGAATGGAAGTTCTTTTCATAGCCTCTTTCTCCTTCCGTGCAATGCTCTGAGACGCCGGATTAACTCCTCTTGCTCACGGATTCACTTCTTGAGTTTGAATTCCAGCCAATCCGACATCTCCAGGACATTCTTCGACATATGCCAGCGGCCGTTTGCAAAGACACCGTAGTCGGCACCCATCATGGCAGAGGCAAATCGGGTTGAATTGGCGAAGAAGAGCCACTGTTCTACCCACTTCTTTTCGATGGCCTCGTTGAAGATGCTGTCCTTTTGGGCAAGCCCTTTGGCTGCCCCCTTATCCCATGCCGACAGAAGAATCTGGGTGGCA
>JAFDFO010000166.1 GCA_019309815.1 Deltaproteobacteria bacterium | reverse complement strand
GGCACCCCCTGAATTCATGAGTACCCATCCTGCTGATGAAACCCGAATTCGGAAGATCAAAGAGCTAATTCCAGAGGTGATGCCATACTACGAAAAGTCCAGACAGGGTTAGTCCAACGCCACACATTGGTGTCAGGTGGTCCTATCTTAGATTACAATAGTCCATGTCTTATCTAACAGCAGCTTTCCCCTTGATATGATCAGAGTTGTCTTTGCAGCAACGGGAGATCGCCAAGAGGGTGTGAGAGCCTCACTCAAAGGCCTGGCACTCAATCCGGCCCGTGGTAAGGAGGTTCTGATAAAGCCCAACTTCAACACGGCCGATTCTTGCCCGGGTTCAACCCACAATGACACGCTGGTGGCATTGGTGGATGAGCTCTGGGAGATGGGAGCCAGGTCCATCAGCCTGGGCGAGCGAAGCTATTTGCCCACAAGACAGGTCATGGAGCAGAAAGGGGTTACATCCCTTATGAAAGAAAGGGGTGTCAAGATCGTTGACTTTGACGATCTGGGTGAAAAGGATTGGGTAGAATTCAAACCGAACCACAGTCACTGGAACAACGGCTTTCGGATTGCCCGACCCGTTCTCGAGACTGAATGTCTGATATCTACGTGCTGTTTGAAAACACATCAGTTTGGCGGTATTTTTACCATGTCGCTCAAGCTGCATGTTGGCGTCGTGCCAACAATTCGGCATGGGTTCGAATACATGACCGAACTTCACCGATCCTCTCATCAGCAGAAGATGATCGCAGAAATCAATGAACCATTCTCGCCGGAACTGGTCATAATGGATGCAATCGATGTCTTCGTGGACGGTGGCCCCAGCCATGGTAAGCGGGCCAAGGGCAATGTTGTCCTGGCGTCGACAGACCGCGTGGCTGTGGATGCCGCTGGCTTGGCCATCCTGAAGGTATTGGGGAGCAATGCTTCCATCATGAAACCGAAAATCTTCGAGCAGGAACAAATTGCCAGGGGAGTTGAACTGGGGCTCGGAGTAAGTTCAGCTTCCGAGATAAATATGGTGGCAGTCGATCCGGGAGGTCAGGAATATTGTGATCGCGTCGTGAAAACCCTTGCAGAAGGCTAAACGGATTGAGGTTACACGGATTCCATGACAAGTATCATGTAAACCACAAAACATCGAACAGCCCTCTCTCTACCATTTCAGAACCTCTGCCAGTAGCAATACCAAATCGTAGATCTGCACCATTTCTTGATCCCATAATTGTCCGCGTTGATATACAGGCTTTGCAGACGACCTTAACCGGCTTCGGGGAATGGTGCGTGCGGTGAGACTTACCGGCGAAAAACCGAGAATTGTCGTCACAACCGATGTGAACGGGACGACCACACCACACAACACCTTTGCCGAGCTTGTTAGGGCTGATGGCCTGTACGATGAAATGGCGGCATTGATGAAAGGCTACACGTCGGGGCAGCGCCGGTTTTCGGAGGTTCTCCCCAGGATGAAACTTTTGGCCGGGGGGGTGGATCGGGAGCGCCTTGAGTCATATGCCGTGACAATGCCCTTGTTTCCGGGCGTTGCCAAAACCTTTGACGAACTAACTCAATCCGAGAATCTGGATGCAAAAATGGGGTTCTCCACGACCGGCTTTGCAGGACTCATGGTCCTTGTGAACAAGATGCGTCACAGATCTCTATTGAGTGTAGCAGCGTCTCCGGTCCTGGTCGAGATCCTACACGAAGAAGAGAAGTCTTGTCTGATCAGGTCCATTACCGATGAAGAAGAAAAATCCAGGGTGATAGACGATCTCGTGGATTTGCACAGTCCCAACAGTGATCTCGTATTCCACATCGGGGATACCATGGGAGATTTCCCGGGAATAAGACATGCAGCAGAACTGGGTGGGATCGGGATTGGTTTCAATCCGAATGAGGCACTGAGAACAAGTATCGCCGGACTATCAAAAGACATCCGTTCCCGGGTCTGTGAAATCAGTTTTCCACCCGGTGAGCAACCTGACTACGTGAAGGTAGGCGACGTCATCAGAGAAACCGTGTGGCAAAGACTCAGGGTGCATCTCTGAAAATCGTCAGTTCACCAATAAAGAATGACTAATAGCCAATAGCGAGACCGATGAAGACTGTGGCAATTGTAAACGCGGTTTCCGGTCAGCAGCAAGCGGCCCGTAAATGGCCTCGTCTTCTCGAGGCAGGAGGACCAAAAGCCTCTGGTGTCGTGACGTGGTGGACGCAGGGGCCCGGTCATGCGGAAATCTTGGCGGCACAAGCTCGCCGTAGCGGATTTCAACGCGTTGTGGTAGCTGGCGGCGACGGTACGCTGTTCGAGGTGGTCAACGGTCTGTGGTGGGAGAGGGAAGGGCAACTTCCCAGTGTGGGAATGGTTTCGTTCGGCAGGGGCTGTGACTACGTTCGTAATTTTGCAATACCCCCAGATATGGTCGAGCAGTTGGATACTGCCTTGGGAAAATCCGTGGCATGCGTGGATGTTGGGGTGTGTCGTTTACACGGGATGAACGGGAAACCCTTGCAGAGGGTTTTCTTGAATGTGCTTGGCTTGGGCTACGATGCCAATGTGGTGAAACGCGTCCGACGTCAACGTGTTCTAAGGCAGGGTAGAGTAACTTACTTATTCAGCGCACTTCAGGAGCTCGTTTCGCTGAGATCCCATCGGCTTGAAGGAGAAGTAGATGGAGATCCATTTGAGACTGATACCTTCCTCTTCGCCATAGGGTTGGGTCGTTACTTTGGTGGGGGCATGATGATAACTCCGTGGGCTTCGCCTCAAGGTGGCCGTTTCCAACTGGTGTGGGGCCGGAATCCAGGTCGCCTTGAAATATTGCGGCTGCTTCAGAGAATCTATGTGGGTCGACATCTGCACCATTCTCACGTCGGCACACGCTATAGTCATCATCTTAAGCTAAGCGGTCATCCCCAGGCCTATGTACAAGCGGAAGGCGAGCTGATAGGACGAACACCGATCGACGTGGAGGTGACTCCGGGAAAGCTGTGCTTTGCCGCTCGAGAACCCCAAACACTTTGGTAATGATGGACAGAAAGTAAGGAGGCTAGTTATGAAATGGTGTGAAGGGCATATTGGCCGCGTTTTTGTTATCCGGTTGGAGGACGGCGATGTGGTGCCCGAGTGTATCGAAGATTTCGCGCGTGAAAAAGGCGTGTCCGTGGGCCATGCTGTCCTGATCGGTGGTATCGGAGGGGGGCGGGTAGTGGTGGGCCCGCGGGATTCAAATGAGAGGCCCCCGGACCCGATGCTATTTCCTGTGGATGGCGCCCATGAGGTGGTTGGGGTGGGTGTTCTTGCTCCCAAGGAGGACGGCAAGCCGGTGCTGCATATTCACGCGGCTCTGGGACGTTCGGGCCAGACCGTGACCGGGTGTTTGCGGCCGGGCGTTACCACATGGCTCGTGGGTGAAGTCATCCTTTATGAAATTCTGGGCACACAGGCGGCTCGGGTGATGGATGGCAAGAGCGGTTTGGCCCTTCTGGAACCCGGAACGAATCAGACATAGGTATGTCGTGATGGCAATAGGGTGCAATGTTCTTGAAAGTTCCAGGGTCTCCAATCGCTGACAGGTTGACTTGTTATGTTGGGCATGATAAAATATAAGCTCAAAATTACTTGCTGTACACGATCATCGCTGCGTCGACAAGGCCATGATGAACAGCTTAGCGAGGCGACGCGTGTCAGTGTTGCCGGCTTCTCCTTACATCCCCCAACTCATTCTTCAGGTGGAGATGTGAATTGATCATTTCTAAGAAGGTAATTCCACTAACACTCCTATTTTTTTTCCTTTCTTTCCTGCCATGCTATGGGGCAAATGATTTCTCAGGCGATGCCAACTGCGTGGCCCTTTGGCAATTTGAGAACAATGCCAATGATACCAAGGGCGGAAATAATCTCACCGAATACAATACGCCAACTTATGACAATGTGGATTTCAAAGAGGGCGCATTCGCCATAGATTTTGAGCGCGATAATTCCGAGTATTGTGGCATTACAGACGGGGGTCTCGATCTTGTTTTCCCCGGAAGATCCACCGCAGGTGAGCAATCTTTTTCGATTGGTTGCTGGTTTAAGGTCGAAACTCTTGAGGATAGCGGCTTGGTTGCCAAAACCAATTCCTACGAGTTGCAGATTGATTCAGCAACTCAGACCGTAAGATTTCAAGTTTTCTACAGCGGTGGCAGTACGACATTGGCATTCGGGACACCGTGCAGTGCGGGGATTTGGTACCATGTTGGAGCGGTGTACGATGCAACTGACAACAGCATGAAGATGAGGATGTGGGACGACGATGCAGGGAATTTCTTAGGCGCCAATGCGACCGCTACATGTGATGGTGACATGGTTGGAAGTACTGGCGACCTGTATGTCGGCCGCGGATTAACGGGGTATCATGATGGTCTGATGGACGAAGTAGTGGTGTTCAATGACGTTTTGACCGATACGGAGATAGACAAAATAAGGGCTCAAGTATATGACAGCACTGCAGTTGCTGTGTATGTGCCGGATGACTATCCCGGTGCCACAGGCATCCAGAATGCCATTCAGGGGGAGCCGGATGGCACTACAATCATCGTCAGGAACGGGACGTATAGATACATTGAGCTTGGCATTCCCCTTCAGCCAACGACTCAAAAGAATTACCTGACGATAATTGCCGAGAATGAGGGTGGGGCTAACATTGAGGGGACAGGGGAGGATATCCCGGCAGTTTACATACAGGATGTGACCGGCACGACGATTGATGGATTTAACCTGCGCAGGTCAGGCGGAATTGGCTCCGGGGTTTTCTTCTTCAACTCAGACACGACCACTCGCACCACCGTAACCGTCCAGAACTGCGACATGCGTGGCGACAGCTTATTCCGGACCGGCGTTCGATTGCTCGGATACATTGATGCAACTATCACAGGCAACACCATTGTCGGGGCCCAAATGGCCGGCATAGCTACCAGCGTTGAGCTTGGTATTCCGTTACCAAATGAAGACTTCCTTTATGGGGATTCGATTGTCAC
>JAFDFO010000029.1 GCA_019309815.1 Deltaproteobacteria bacterium | reverse complement strand
AGCACACACCAGGCGCAAGTCTACAAAAATACGGTCCTTTTCGCACTAAAATGGGGTATTTACCCCATTTACTTATGCACTGCCCGGTGCCATGTTATCATTCTCAGAATATCACTGTGTTATTCGCTATTTACGATCTGTTTTGGTCATTGGATATAGCGGCTTACGCCTTGAGAACCGTAGGAACTTGGTGCTTGGAATTTTTCCGTTACACGAATGATGCCTGCGCTGGCTGCTGTAAATGATTTCTAGCGTCACACGGAGGTTCGTAAAATGAAGATCGGATTTGTCGGTCTCGGCAAAATGGGTGGCAAGATGGTTGAGCGACTGATCAACGGAGGACACGAGATCGTCGCTTTTGACCCGGTTAAGGAAGCCTTGGACGAGGCTGAGAAAAAGGGCACTCCCTCCAGGAATTGGTCGATAAGCTGGATGCCCCCCGGGCGATTTGGATTATGGTGCCCTCGGGCGGCCCTACGGAAGAAACCATCAATCTGCTGGCAGCCCTTGTGCAGGAGGGTGACACCCTCATCGACGGCGGGAATTCCATGTACAAGGATTCCGTGCGGAGGGCACAGGCGCTAAAGGAAAAAGGCATTGCACTCCTTGACGCAGGCACAAGCGGCGGCATCTGGGGTTTGGAGATCGGGTATTGCCTCATGGTTGGTGGAGAGGAGGCGGTTTTTCAACAGGTCGAGCCCATATTCAAGACCCTGGCACCCGAAAACGGCTATGCTCATGTTGGAGTGAGCGGGGCCGGGCATTTTGTGAAAATGGTGCACAACGGCATTGAGTACGCCTTATTGCAGGGTTATGCAGAAGGTTTTGAGATTATGAATGCAAAAGAGGCATTCAACCTCGACCTTCAGAAAATCGCCCACCTCTGGAACCAGGGGAGTGTCATTCGCTCCTGGCTCTTGGAATTGGCTGAGGACGCCTTCAAGAAAGACCCTCATCTCAGCTCCGTACGGGGATATGTGGAGGACTCGGGCGAGGGTCGCTGGACCGTGGCCGAAGCCATCGAAAACGATGTTCCTGCGCCAGTGATTACGCTGTCGCTCCTGGAGCGCTTCCGTTCGCGTCAGGAAGAGTCATTTGGGGCCAAAGTCATTGCCGCACTGCGAAACGAGTTTGGAGGCCATGGAGTCAAGAAGAAATGAGCAAAAGGGTTCGTGAAATATCACGGACGGGGAGAACCGGAAAAAACAAAGACAACAGGAAGAGAACAGGAGGAAGAAATGTCCAGCTCAACCATCGAGCAGCTTGCAGAATTTGGACAGAGTGTTTGGCTAGACAATATCAGCCGCTCCATCATTGAGAGCGGTCGGCTCCAGGAGATGATTGCACTGGGTGTGCGAGGAGTCACCTCTAATCCCACGATATTTGACAATGCCATTTCGGATAGCTCTGACTACGATGAAAAGATCAGGGAGTTACACAAAGGAGGCAAATCGACTTTTGAGATTTATGACGACCTGACGATCCGCGATATTCAGGACGCAGCGGACATGTTCAAGCCGGTCTATGAAAAAACAAATGGACTGGACGGGTACGTGAGCCTGGAGATTAACCCTGAGCTGGCCTACAAGACCCAAGAAACGATCGAAGAAGGGAGACGGCTGCACAAAAAAGTCGACCGCCCCAATCTCATGCTCAAAGTGCCCGCAACGGAAGAGGGTTTTGGCGCCATAGAAGCGCTTTTGGGTGACGGGATAAACGTGAACATCACCCTCATATTTTCCTTGGACCAGTACATCAAGACAGCCCAGGCTTTTCTTGGAGGTCTGAACCGGTTGCTTGCAAACCAAGGTGATATAAGCCGCGTCGCCTCGGTTGCGAGTGTCTTTGTAAGTCGGGTTGACACTGCGGCAGACAAGATGATCGATGACGCGGCAAAACATGAGTTGGAACCCCTGAAAGGAAAAGCGGCCGTAGCTAATTGCCACCTTATATACAGCAAGTATGTCGAGATTTTTTCAGGCAAGGCCTTTGAGGAACTGGAAAAAAAGGGGGCCAGGGTCCAGAGGGTTCTGTGGGGATCCACTGGAACTAAGAATCCTGCCTACAGTGACATCAAGTATGTGACGGAGCTGATAGGGAAAAATACCGTAAACACCGTTCCTGACAAAACACTCGAAGCGTTTCTGGACCACGGTGTCGTCAAAGAAGCCCTGACTGCAGCCGCCGAGCAGTCCAAGAAGACAGTTGACAGCCTGAAAGGGTTTGGAGTCGATGTGGACACCATCTGTGCGAAGTTACTCTTAGACGGCGCAGCCTCCTTCACAAAGTCCTTTCAATCCCTGTTGAACACCATAGAGAAAACAGCCAGGGCGATGAGTGTTTGACGCGAGAGGTAAGAAAGTGAATCAGGATAGCAACCATGCCGATACAATCGGGAAAACTGTAGTCAATGTCGGAGACTCGTCCCTTCAGGAAGGTGGTTCGTGCCTGATTGAAGAGCCCCTTGATCCGTGCGCGATTGTTGTTATCGGGGCTTGCGGCGACCTGACGAGACGAAAAATCATCCTGGCACTTTTCAGACTATTTCAAAATAAAGGGTTGCCGGATCCCTTTCTTGTCCTGGGAGCAGACCTGAACGATATGACCACGGAAGGGTATCGGGACTTCATAAAAGAATCGATACACGACCTGAGCGGAGAAGACCTGATCGAAAAAGACTGGGATGCTTTTGCATCACACCTCCATTACAAGACCATCGATCCTAAAGCTGATTCACCTTATGACGACGCGGCGGACTTTCTGAAAGAAGAGTTGCGTAGCTCCGGCACCCCGGGAAATCGGCTCTTATATCTGGCTGTTCCGCCAACACAGTATATAAGGATAATCCAGGGTCTGGGGAAGGCTGGTTTTGCTGCAGAAGACGAAGACTGGGGTGGATGGTCCCGTGTCATCATCGAGAAGCCCTTTGGACGGGATCTCCAGAGCGCCCAGGATTTGAATCGCGACATCCATGAGTATTTCCGGGAGGATCAGGTCTATCGCATCGATCACTACCTGGCCAAAGAGACCGTGCAGAACCTGTTGATGTTTCGTTTTGCGAACGCCATCTTTGAGCCCATATGGAATCGCCGATACATTGACCATATCCAGATTACGGCAGCCGAGACATTAGGTGTAGAACATCGGTCAATTTACTATGAGCAAGCAGGCATCCTGCGAGACATGTTTCAAAATCACATCCTGCAGCTTCTGGCCATGACCGCCATGGAGCCGCCCTCGGTGTTCCAGGCGGACCGGGTGAGAGACGAAAAAATAAAGGTATTCCGGTCACTCCGGCCTTTTCCTGTCGACCAGTTGGACGAGTATCTGGTCCTCGGACAGTATGCGGCGGGAACCATGGATGGGGGGCAAGTTCCCGCATACAGGGATGAACCGGGGGTTGATAACCAGTCGCTGACTCCGACATTTGCAATGGCCGAGGTATTCATAGATAACTGGCGTTGGCAGGGCGTGCCGTTTTACCTGCGCTCCGGTAAAAGGATGGCAACAAAGGTTACCGAAATCGCCATTCAATTCAAGGATGTTCCCAACCTGATGTTTCGCAACGTCCTGGCTGAGGACATTCATCCCAATATGCTTGTCTTGAGGATTCAACCGGACGAGAGAATTACCATGACGTTTCAAACCAAAGTCCCCGGGGCGAAGGTCTGCCTTCAACCCGTGACCATGGATTTTCACTACAGCTCCGTTCAGGAAGGAGTTCCCTTGGCCGCTTATGAAAAGGTCATTCTGGATTGTCTGTTGGGAGACCACATGTTGTTTGTTCGGCAGGATGGAGTAGAGGAGTGCTGGGCTTTTCTTTCGCCCGTTCTGGATGCCTGCGAAAATTGTAAGGACCGAGAGAAGTTGCTACATCTCTATGCGGCTGGAACTTGGGGGCCCGAAGCAGCGGATGATCTCATGAAGCACGACGGACGTACCTGTCGGGTTGCCTGACATTTATACAGAGGAGGGTCACGAATGTCCTCATACGACTATGACATGATCATTATTGGCGGAGGAGCAGCCGGCCTGACCGTGGCGGCCGGGGCAGCGCAACTCGGAGCCAAGACTGCCCTGATCGAAAAGGAGAAACTTGGAGGAGATTGCCTATACTACGGCTGTGTGCCGAGCAAGACGCTGATCAAGGCCGCAAAAGTGTATCATTATGCCAGGAATCTGAAGGTATTTGGCTTGCCGCAGGTGGACGTGCCTCCCTGCGACCTGAAATCGGTCATGGATCATATCAGAAAGGTAATCGATAAGGTGGGCGTTCACGATTCTGTGGAGCGGTTCGAGGGAATGGGCGTTGAAGTCATCATCGGAAACGCAGAGTTTGTGTCGGACCATGAAGTCGCAATCGAAGGAAAAACCTTATCAAGCAACCGTTTCACCATAGCCACCGGAAGCAGCCCCATGGTGTTCCCCATTGAGGGGCTGCACGAGACCGGTTTCATCACAAACGTGGAAGTCTTTTCATTGGAAACGCTTCCTGGCCGGCTCGTTGTCCTGGGTGCAGGCCCTATTGGTGCAGAACTCGCCCACGCCTTTGTGAGGTTGGGAAGTAAAGTGACGTTGATTGACCTCGTGGAAAGACCCCTGAGCTTTGAAGACCAGGACATGGCCGACGTTGTGATCAAACAGATGGTCCATGACGGCATTTCCCTCCGGATGGGTTCAAAAGCAAAAAAAGTCTATCGGGACGGGAACGACAAAGTCATGGTCATCGAGAGCAAAAACGGGAAGGAAGAGGCGATCAAATGCGATGAAATTCTTGTGGCCACGGGCCGAAGGCCAAATGTCGAGGAGCTCGGTTTAGAGGCTGCTGGTGTGGAATACACGAAAAAAGGCATAGAGACCGATCTTCATATGCAGACGAGCCAGAAGCACATCTATGCCGCAGGAGATGTGAACGGTAAGTTCCCGTTTACGCACATTGCAGGGGCTGAAGGGTCTATCATTGTGAGAAACGGCATCATGCATGTTCCCGGCAAGATTAACTACAATATGACTCCTTGGGTTACCTTCACGGATCCCGAGATAGCGTCGATCGGATACAATGAACAGCGCGCAAAACAGGACGAAGTAGAATACGACGTCCATTCGGAATCGTATGAAGAGGTCGACCGTGCATTGGCGGAAAGCGAATACGAAGGAAAGATGAAGATCCTGACAGAGGCAGGGTCTGACAAAATCATTGGTGTGCAGATCGCAGGACTTCATGCCGGCGAACTGATCGGCTCGTCCGTCCTTGCCGTGAACAAGCATATGAAGCTGTCTGACCTGGCCACTCCGATTTTTGCCTATCCAACGCTCTCAGAAATCCACAAAAAGAGCGCCGGCAAGTACTATGCGCAGAAAATCTTCAGTCCGAAAGTCAGGAGTATTTTGAAATTCATTTTCGGTTATCAAGGGTAATTTGGGAGGTAGTCATGAAACAGTTGCGCCAGTCCCTGTTCTTTTGCTTTTTGTCATCTTTCCTTTTGCTGAGTTTTTCGGGTCTCTCATGGGCCATGGATACAGTCGACAACTCCCTGTATGCAGAGTTGCTCGGCAAGTATGTAAAAGACGGGGTCGTAAACTACCAAGGTTTTAAGAATGAGGAGAAGCAGCTCGATGCGTACTTGAAGGTGTTGGAGCAAACCGACACGAGCAAGCTATCGAGAGACGAGCAACTCGCCTTTTACATAAACACATACAATGCAACGACCATCAAATTGATCCTGAGTGCTTATCCTGACATAAAATCGATCTGGGACTTGGGCGGCAAATTTTTCAACAAACCCTTTGACAAGAAGATCGTTCGCATTGAAGGGAAAACGATCAGCCTGGATAACCTGGAGCATGGTATTATTCGTCCCCGCTTCAAGGAACCAAGGGTCCATTTTGCCGTAAACTGTGCCTCCAAGAGTTGTCCGCCCATTATTTCAGAACCTTATCAGGAAAACACCTTGGATCAGCAGTTGACTGCTGTCACGCGTGCGTTTCTAAACAACCCTGAGAAGAACTATCTTGATGGAAAGAAGCTCTATGTCAGCAAGATCTTCAAATGGTTTGACGAGGATTTTAACGACGACGTGGTTGGTTTTTTCATCAGGTTTGCTGACGAGGAAATGAAAGAAAAGCTGACAACAAACAGGGACAAGATCAAGGTCAAGTATCTAGATTATGACTGGTCCCTGAATGGGAAATGATGACATGTTACAAAGGGTTTCTTATCGCCCTGTAATAAGTAGCCGGCCTTTGGACGAAGTGGTTCTATGATCCGAGCCATAATCTTCGACTTGGATGGCACTTTGGTGCAGACAGAGCGGCTCAAGGCTGTTTCTTATGCTCGCGCTGCTGCTGAACTGCGTCCTGGTGAGATCAATGAAGCCGAGGTCGTTGAGGCGTTCAAAGAGGTGGTGGGCCTCTCCCGCCAGGAGGTGGCCCAGCGGTTGCTGGAGAAATTCGAATTGGAGGCGGCAGCCAAGCCCCTGGTGGCTGAGTTCGGAGTGTCCGCTACCTGGCAGGCCTTTGTTCAGGTTCGGTTGAGTCACTATGAGGAGATGATTGGAGATCCAGATGTGATCCGAAGCAGCCAGTGGCCTCACAACATGTCCCTTCTGCACGAAGCCCGGGAGGCTGCCTGCAAAGTCGCCCTTGCCACGATGTCTCATTGCAAGCAGGTAAGGCGGGTACTCGAGATTCTAAATCTGACAGATGCGTTTAACTTTGTTGCCAGCGTGGACGATGTGCAACACGGCAAGCCGGATCCGGAGATGTATCTCCTTGTCACCCGGGAACTCAACGTTGCTCCGGAAGAGTGTTTGGTTATTGAAGACTCGCCCAGCGGCGTCAAGGCGGCGCTGGCTGCCGGAACCTGGTGCATCGCGGTGACTACACCCTTTACCGTAAAGGCGCTCCATACCGAACCGCTATTGGATGAAAAGTGGGTTGTGGACGATCCAGATTTGCTCGTCCCCACGGTTCGGGACATGATGGCCGAGGCAAGGGGGGGCGCAAGACAGGAATCGTGTGTAATATGAGTGTGGATATCAACTCCCTCAAACAACAAGCCGCTGAACGGGCAATTGAATATATCGAGTCAGGCATGGTGGTCGGCCTGGGTCACGGGAGCACCGCTGTATTGGTTGTTCGGCGCCTGGCTGAGCTTTTGCAAACGAAAAAGCTGCGGGACATTGTTTGTGTGCCGTGTTCAGTGAAAACTGAAAGTGAGGCACGGTGGCTGGACATCCCTTTGACCACCCTGGAAGAACATCCGACAGTTGACCTGACTATCGACGGTGCGGACGAGGTGGATCCCAATCTGGATCTCATAAAGGGGGGTGGTGGGGCGCTCTTGCGGGAAAAGATCGTTGCCCAAGCCAGCCAGCGGGAGATCATCATCGTAGACGAAACCAAGCTTTCACCCGCTTTGGGAACACAGTGGGCGGTTCCGGTGGAAGTCACCCCCTTTGGATGGGGCTCGCAGATCAAGTTTCTGGAGTCCTTGGGGGCAGACGTTGGTCTTCGTCAGGATGTCAATGGAAATCCATTTAAGACTGACCAGGGCAACCTGATTCTGGATTGCGGCTTTGGCCCAATTCCGGAGCCAGCACTGCTGGCCTACGAACTGGGCAGACGGGTTGGCATTGTGGAGCACGGCATGTTTCTGGGGTTGGCATCAGAGGTGATCGTGGCCGGTCAGGAAGGGATCCGCCACCTAAAGCGGGATGACAAAAATTGAGGGAAAA
Source organism: Deltaproteobacteria bacterium (assembly GCA_019309815.1). Lineage (GTDB taxonomy): Bacteria > Desulfobacterota > Desulfobacteria > Desulfobacterales. The sequence continues at coordinate 6,529 of JAFDFO010000029.1, read as the reverse complement.
AGACGTGGACGAAACCATTCACCAACCATCGACAAGCCGGAGGACGGCTATAGTAAAAGTACTCGTACTTGTGGCCTTTGTTATTTGTGCCATTGCCGTGGTTCGATTTACGCCCATCAAAGGTTATCTCAACGCGGATGAACTTGGTCGTTTCCTGGACAAAGCCGGGTTTTGGGCGCCTTTAGTCTTCATGCTGATTTACACGGTGGGAGTATGCTTGTTTATTCCCGGGACGCTGCTGACCGGCCTGGGGGCTGCCATTTTTGGAGCCTATTGGGGATTTGCATATGTGTGGGTTGGGGCGATGCTGGGTGCCAGTGCTGCTTTCTGGATCGGGCGGACCCTGGGGAGGGAGTTCGCTGCCTCTCTGATCGGGGACAGACTGAAAAAACATGACGATGCCATCGAGCGCAACGGCTTCGCGACAGTCCTTTACCTGCGCCTCGTCTATTTCCCCTTTACCCCCATGAACTTCGGCATGGGGTTGACCAAGGTGCGTTTTTGGGACTATTTCTTCGGTACGGGTCTTGGCATCCTTGTGGGTACTTTCATCTTCACTTTCTTCATCGGGACCCTCAAAGAGGTTTGGGCCTCCGGTAACTGGGGAGAGTTGCTCTCACTCAAGGTTTTCTTTTCAATCGCATTGTTTGTATTCTCGTTGTTTATTCCCAAGATCATCAAGAAGATCAGAGGGGAAAGCTGAACCGCCAAATGGAGGAGAATCATGGACACCTATTACAAGCCTGAAGACCTTCCTAAATTCGAAGAAATCGGCAAAGAAGCTCCCGAGCTCGCCAAGAAGTTTTTTGATTACTACGGTGCCGTATTTACTGAAGGAGAACTGACTGAACGGGAGAAGGCCCTCATAGGCCTTGCCGTCGCCCATACTGTACAGTGTCCGTACTGCATCGATGCGCTCACTCAGACCTGCCTGGAAAAAGGATCCACGCCTGGTGAAATGACCGAAGCAGTTCATGTGGTAACCGCAATCAGGGGAGGGGCCTCCCTTGTGCACGGTGTTCAGATGCGCAATCTTATCGAGAAGCTATCTATGTGAAGGATGTTGGTGTAGGAGACCCTTGAGATGGAAGCCAGGCAATTGCCGGAAGGGCTTGACCACGGTGCAGAACACGAAGCAATACCTGTAGAGCCATTTCGCCAAACCCTTTTCAAGCACGGGCTGAGACTTGAACGCGGGCAGACGACCACGCTTCAGATTAACGTGGGACTGTTGTGTAATCAGGTATGTAAGCACTGCCACCTTGATGCCGGGCCAAACCGCACTGAACTGATGGACGAAAAGACACTGGACGACATTGTCTCCTTTGCCCAAGGTGTCCCGTTTGAGATCATAGACATTACCGGTGGCGCCCCGGAACTGCACCCCAACCTCATTTCCATGATTGAAAAGTTCTCGCCGCTGACGCCCAGACTCATGATCCGCTCCAATCTCTCAGCCATGGAAGAGAACGAGCCAGATCGGTTTATCGAGGTCTTCGGGAGACACAAGGCCGTGGTGGTAGCCTCACTCCCGTCCCTCAACCCGGCCCAGTTAGAATCCCAGCGAGGAAAAGGAATCTTTGAAAAGAGCATCAATGCATTGAAGCGGCTCAATGCTGCCGGGTATGGCAAAGAGGGCACCGGCCTGGAACTGGATCTGGTATCCAACCCACCGGGCGCATTTCTCCCTCCCGGACAAGCCCAGGCTGAGGCAAGATTCCGGGTCCTTCTCAAGAACAGGTGGGATATTGTCTTCAACAATCTCTTTACATTTGCCAATGTGCCCCTCGGGAGATTCCGGCAGTGGCTTCAGGCATCAGGAAATCTGCAGAAGTACATAGAACGGCTCGCGTCAAGTTTTAACCCGTGCGTAGTGGATGGGCTTATGTGCCGCACGTTGCTCTCGGTGGCCTGGGACGGCTATCTCTATGACTGCGATTTCAACCTGGCCAAAGGAATCTACATGTCGGGTCGAAAGACCCACATTTCTGAAATGCAGGGTCCTCCCGAACCAGGGACACCGATTGCGGTTGCTGACCACTGCTATACGTGTGCAGCAGGGTCAGGCTTTACATGAGCCGGGACTGTTGAGGCCTGAGTTCAGGTCTGGTTTTCTCTGCTGGAGAGAGGTAGTCTATGACACGTCATGGGGATCAACGCTTGATCCTTGCCGGTGACATTGGCGGGACCAAAACAAACCTGGGCCTCTTCCGCAAGGGAAAGAGGCGCCCCGTCGTAAAGGTCACGAGGTCCTACCCTAGCAGGGAAGCGGCAAATCTGGCTCAAATCCTTGAGCAATTTCTTGCAAGGCATCCAGTGACTGTGGCCGGTGCATGCTTTGGTGTTGCCGGGCCAGTCAGAGATGGGGTCTCCAGGACGACCAATCTTCCCTGGGATGTCTCCGAAAAAAAGCTGAAAAACCGCTTCGGCTGGGACAGCGTACGCGTGATCAACGACTTGACGGCGACCGCGTATGCGGTTCCACTCCTCACAAAACGAGAGCTGTTCACTCTTAATCCCGGGAGGAAATACAGGGAGAAAAGCGTTGGGCTGATTGCACCTGGGACGGGACTCGGTATGGCCCTTCTGATCTGGAAGGACGGTTCCTATGTTTCTGTCCCTTCTGAGGGTGGACACATCGATTTTGCCCCGAACAATGAAGCCGAAGCCGCCTTTTGGAAGTATCTTCATGTTCGGCTAGGTCACGTCAGCGTTGAAAGGGCATTGTCAGGACCCGGGCTGTTCATTATTTACTGCTGGATGAAGTTCACGGGTCAGGGTTCAGAACCGACATGGCTCGCCGAGAAGTTGAACGAAGGCGATCCGTCAAAGGCCATCACTGATGCAGCCCTTGAAGAGAAGGACCCCCTGTGCGTAAAAGCACTCGATTTCTTTGTCTCCATCCTCGGGGCAACGGCCGGCAACCTGGCACTGACCGGCCTGACAAGAGGGGGCATTTACCTGGGAGGAGGCATTGTTCCGAAGATCCTGCTGAAACTCCAGGAAGAACTTTTCATGAGAGCATTTGTGGACAAGGGAAGGTTCAGGGGGCTAGTCAGCGAAATACCTGTTCACGTCATCCTAAACGATAAAGCGGCCCTGCTCGGAGCAGCGCATGGCGCATTGATGAACTTGTCGTAAGTCTTGAGTAAGCCATGGCCCGGATTTTTGCCAACTATGTGGAAAAGGCGAAGCGCATCCTCGATCAGAACTGGATGGGATCGTCTACCAAACCCGCTCCGGCCCTCTATCCGCACCAGTGGAACTGGGACTCGGCGTTTATCGCCATCGGACGCTCCCACTACGACACACCCCGTGCGATCTCGGAGATCGAAACCCTTTTCAACGCCCAGTGGCAAAACGGCATGGTCCCCCAAATCGTCTTCAATCCCAAGGCTCTGGGCAACTACTTCCCGGAGCCCGACTTCTGGCAGACAGAGAAATCACCAAATGCCCCTCCGGGCAAGTTGACTTCCGGCATCACCATGCCCCCCGTGCTGGCCCTGGCAGTGGAGAAGATCTACCGGAACGCCAGACGTCCCCGCACAGTGCTCCCCTTTCTGGAGCGCATCTATCCAAAACTTCTGGCGCTTCATGCATACCTCTACCGCGAACGGGACCCGAATGACGAGGGGTTGGTCTATATCCGCCATCCATGGGAGTCTGGAATAGACAATTCCCCGACCTGGGACGTTCCCCTGAGCCGGATCCAGGTGGACCAGGCCGCCCTGCCCCCTTACCAGCGCAGGGATCTGGGGCATGGGGTGGATCCAAAGATGCGCCCTACAGGCGAGGACTACGATCGTTACGTTTATTTGGTAGATGTTTTTCGCCAGGGTGACTATGACGAAGAGCGGATTCGCGAAACTTGTCCGTTTCTCGTGCAGGACCCCCTTTTCAACTCTGTGCTGTGCGTTGCCAATGAATCGCTGGCCGAAATTGCCAAGTTGATCGGCGAGTCTCCGGATCAAGCCCTCTCCTGGGCCGAAAAGACAAGTGCAGCCATACGCCAGAAACTCTGGCATCAAGATCACAAAATCTTTGATTGCTATGACTTGGTGGCGGACGCTCCTATAGAGGTGGACACGTCCGCAGGATTTCTACCGCTTTTTGCAGGTGCGGCCAGCAGAGAGCAGGCCGAGGAGCTCTATCAGCGTCTTGATTCGGCCTCGTTCTGCGCCCTCCACCAGGGTAATTGCTTCACAGTGCCCAACTACGACACGCAAGCGGATGGGTTTGACCGCGCCAACTACTGGCGGGGTCCCGTATGGATTAACATAAACTGGATGCTCGCTCACGGTCTGCGCCGATACGGTTACACCCTCAAGGCCGACTCTCTGCAAAAAGATCTCCTGCAGCTTCCCATCCGCTTTGGATTTCACGAATACTTTGATTCCTTTGACGGCACTGGTTACGGAAGTGACAATTTTAGTTGGACCGCCGCCCTATTCATCGACCTGGTCCAGGAGTTTTATGAAACCGAGAAGGCATGGAGTCGAATTTCTGCAAAAGCCCGAAGTCTCTTTGCCTCGGATATGGTGCTGAACAGCGGGGAGAAGACATGCCACGTGCCATCCAGCGAACTTGCAGGTGCCTTGATGCGGAGTATCCGGACCCTGCGGGATGCCTTCTACGATACTGGCCGAGGTCTGGTTGACTACCAGGCACTCAAGGCATCCGACGAGTATCAGGAGTACCGGGTTCTGACAAGCGGTCTTCGCGACTTTGACCTGCGCCGACTCGTAGGGCGCCGGCACAAGCTTGCCTTCTGGGTGAACCTCTATAACACCATCGTCGTGGACGGGATTGTATCTCTTGGCATCAAACAGTCGGTCCAGGAAGCGCCGGAGTTCTTTAGTCGTTTGAAGTACATCATCGGTGGACACCTCTTCTCTGCTGACGACATCGAACACGGGATTCTGCGTGGAAATACCCGCCCCTGGTTCCATGTGATGCGGCAGTTCGGGCCGAAAGATCCTCGCAAAGCCTATGTTCTCGAGCCTGTGGACCCACGCATTCACTTCGCCCTGGTATGCGGCTCTCGATCCTGCGCTCCCATTGATTATTACGACGCCGCCACGATCAATGACCAGCTTGAAGCCGCGGCCATGAGTTTCGTGAATTCTTCTGAAGTCATGGTGCTTCCGGAAGAGGGCAGGCTGCTTCTCTCGGAGCTCTTTCGCTGGTATGAGGTCGATTTCGGCGGAAAGCACGGCGTCACCGACTTCCTGTATGACTACCTGGTGGACGAGCACGTCCGGGAGTTCATCCAGAGGAACGCTGAAACCCTACAGTTTGAATACATTTACTACGACTGGAATCTCAATAACTGAGGCATGTCAAAGAGGTAGTGAGTCAACGGAACCCTGAGTAATCGCTTAATTATGAGAAAGAAGGAGGAACAACAATGAAGAAGTGTTTTCAACTTTTTTTGGTTATTTGCACGGTGTTCCTGGCCAATTCTTACGTAGCCGCCCATTGTGAGATCCCGTGCGGGATCTATGACGACGCAATGAGAGTCAAAATGATCGGCGAGCACATTACCACGATCGAAAAATCAATGAATCAAGTCGTGAAACTGCAGGGCGAGAAGCCCGTCGACTACAATCAGCTTGTTCGGTGGGTCACGAACAAAGAAAACCATGCCAACGAGTTGCAGGAAATCGTCACCCAGTATTTCATGACGCAGAGAATCAAGCCTGATGCGAAGAAGTATCCGGAGAAGCTGACCGTGTTACACAAGATGCTGTTGCGCTCAATGAAATGTAAGCAGTCCACAGATCTTGTTCATGTGGACACGCTCCGGTCGCTTCTGAAGCAGTTCGACGCTCTGTATTTCGAGGGGGGACACAAATAGAAAGCATGGGGAACGTCCCCTTAATCTCACATCTGATACTTATCTCTCAAGGCCTGCAGTTTCCTCAGGTACCGTTTTTGGTATACGAGCCCCTTCAGGCTGTCAGTTTCATATGAGGAGAGATTTATGTAGGGCCTGATGTCAATGCCATGGGGATTCAAGGATTCATCGTTTGCCCTGTCCAAAATTAATACAGAATAGTATGTCGTCAGCGTCCTAACCTTTGAATCTCTTCTCAGCAAATAGCTCCGTCCAGCCAGTGTGTTGAGGAAGAATCCAGCATATTCATACAAAACCTCGATCGAAGGACAGGACGTTTCCACCTGCTCACACTCACCACACAAAGAAGCCCATTCAAAGAAATTGGCCATTGCATCCTCAATAAGACCCGGCTCTTTCTCCGATATGGTCACGATCAGCTTGACCCGGTCTTCGCCTAAAACTCTGTAGAAATGGGCCACGTTGCTTATTAAGCTGGAGAGGTCTTTCATTTCGCCGACCACCATGGGGCGTTTTTCCGACAACTCAGCAACCATGTTTCTAAACAGGTCCGGGGGGCTTTTTTCTGCCTGGAAGGCCTCCATGTATGATTGCCCGGCTATGTAGGCCAAAAAGGACGTGATTCTCTGCTCCATCTTCTCGCAGTCAACTATTTCGGTCTCCGGCGTGACG
>JAFDFO010000028.1 GCA_019309815.1 Deltaproteobacteria bacterium | reverse complement strand
GCCCACACGTCCTCCCCTTTGCCAGGTATCGATGATGGTTCCGGGATAGCCGACCAAAAGACAAATATCGAGGTAGCCGATATCGATTCCCATCTCCAGGGCGCTGGTTGACACAACACCAAGCAGCTTTCCACTGGCCAGCCTCTGTTCGATTTCTCTTCTTTCCTCGGGCATGAAACCTGCACGGTATGAACTGATCTTCTTCCGAAGCTTGGGAGACAACCGTGAGACCCACAGATGGATCAGCTCTGTAACCTGCCTCGATTGTGTAAAGGCAATCGTTCTAAACCCGCTGCGCACACAGTTGACAAAGAGCTTGGCTGCGGAAAAATTGGGACTTGTTGCTGGATTAAGAAACAGGAAGTGATGGCCCGCCTTGGGTGCTCCCACAGCGTCCACCACTTGAAGCTCTTCCTCGATCAGACTCTGGCCAAAGATCTTCGGATTACTAACGGTGGCTGAGAGCAAAACGAAGCGGGGATCTGCGCCGTAGTGCCGGCAAAGTCTTTTGAGCCTCCGGACTACCTGATTCACGTGCGAGCCGAATATGCCGCGGTAGGTATGGACTTCGTCCAAGATGACAAAGGAGAGATTCTTGAGCAGCTCTTCCCAGCTTTCATGATGCGCCAGGATCCCGCGATGAAGCATGTCGGGATTCGTGATCAGGATTTGCGGAGGTTCAGTTCGAATCTTCTTTCGTTTGTGGGGTGTTGTATCGCCATCGTAGATTGCGGCCGAGATCTCTTCCTGTGCGACCCCTTTCAGCCAGGGGGTGAGCATCTTGAGCTGATCCTGTGCCAGCGCTTTTAAAGGAAACACATAGAGAGCCTTCTTTTTCGGAGCTTTGAGAGCCTCTTCCAGGACCACCAGATTGTATATCAGGCTCTTGCCGCTGGCGGTCGGCGTGGCAACAATGACATTCGATCCCTGCCTCAAATGGTTGATTGCTTCTACTTGATGGGAGTAAAGCTCGTCAATGCCAAGAAGCTGCATGGTCCCGGCAAGATCATCATGAAAGGTCAGTTTGGGACCATAGACGGGCGACCTGGAAGGCAGGGAACGATGGTAGACAAACGCCTCGCCAAAATCCGGGTGGGTCTTGAGGGCCTGGACATATTCAGAAAGATTCATCGCGTTAGGAAATATCCCTTGAAGGCTACCTCACCGTATATCATATCATCGCATTTTAGAAGGGCCACAAATAGAAAAGGAGAGACCGTGACGGTCTCTCCTTTGTGTTTCACCCCCCTCTCATAGGGCAAGAAAAGGGCACTTGGTGATAGGTCACTACTATTGAATCTTGAAGTCCGTACTGGTCTTCACGTTGTCCCAGTGATAGCCCGTAGCAGTGACGTCAGTGGTTGTAGCCTTGTAGTCGCCGAGAGCCGTTCCGCCCCGGCCCTTCCTATTAGGCGCCTGGGTATTCCACGTCGCTTCAGCCCAACCGTCGGCATCGCTCGGCCCGCTCGTCAGACTCGTCGTCTCAGGGCCGCTGATCGCAATGTCTACGTTAGCATTTGAGATCGCCTGCCCTGTAACGCCATCAACGACTTTGGCTCGAATGACTATGGCGTCACCTCGGTTGAAGGTCGTGGTCAATACAAATTCAGTGGTCTTGTTCTTTCCTTTCCCCGTCGTTACCCACGTGCCGGTCAACATTTCAATAACACCTGCGGGGTCGGTCTCCTGACCAGGGTTTGTAGGCGTGACGCACTCAATGTCGCTGAACCCGGACTCCAAGTCAAACACCTCATCGCCATCGCAATCATAAACAGAGGTGACCTTGTAGCAGTATTCCTGCCCGTTGGTCAGGTCCGTGTCGATGTACTGGTTGGCTGCAGGATCCAAAAGTTCGGCAACCAGCTGGGCCTTGCCTGCCTGATCATAGTATAGTCTATAGCCAAGAACTGACGGATCACCTGGAATCTCTTGCCAGGTGAGTGTTGCCTGGCTGTTGCCAGGCGTCGCAGTTAGTAATGTCGGGACGGGAGCGTCGCATCCGACTCCAGGTGTCCCCCACGTGGCAGTGGCCATGACGTAAGGTTCTGCCATGCCGGTATTCAGCCACGCCTCAAGCATGTATGCACCCTCATTGGCGAGGAATGCATTCTGTCCGTTGTTGCCAAGATAGAGGAACTGGACGTACTCCCAACTCGTTGGTTGATAGAGCAAGTCAATGGTTGCATATGTGGCATCAGCATGGGGACTGAGTGGCACGACATCAAAGTAGTCATAGGTTCCCGAGTCACCATTGTATTGATCTGCAGGCACCGGGAGGGCATTTCGTTGCCTTGCCTTTTCCTTGTCCATCCCGTACGGCGGGATGCGGTTATCATTAATAACCGTATTGTTTAGAACAAAGTGAAAGGTCTCATGCACTGTCCCGGGATCGGCTGCGGCCAGTTGGGCTATGGTCATCCCCTGGGCCCCGGTTTCGCGGTCATAGTCCAGGACAATAGGTCCATAGTGTAGCGGGTCAACTACCATGAGAGTCCCCGCCCATTCCCGGGTCATACCGTAGTGGGCTTCATAGATCTTCGTGTTGGCACCATGCAGATCCTTGATAGTCTTGACCTGAGTCGGGATGCCATCAATGTCTACGGTGATCTCTCCGTACTCTCCATCTTCTCTCAACAACGTCTCACCGGCATACCATTTGATATTCAGCCACATCCGGCGTCCCTCGGGATACCCCGAGATGAGCTTATGGCCTGTATGGTTTATGACCTTGACTGTACCGCTGTCCACCGTGAGCGACGCCGCCAAGTCGAGCTGCTGGGCGGCACGAAGCGCCCCGTCGTCTATGGCCGCTATCTGGGTAGCGGTCAATCCGCCTCCAAGCCTGACCTTCCCCTGGACATCCAGGTACTTGACCGCTTCAGGCATCCAGTAGTTACCTCCGGTCATATCGTGCAGCGGCAGGTCGATGCGAAGAGGGGCCCCTTTCTTGTTGCAGCCTTTGCCGGTCACGGGGCGCATGTGGCAACTCTGACAGGTGTAGTAACGAGGGTCTCCATCTTCGTAGTCAGCACTTCTTGTTCCATTGTTCGTAGCATCGTCATAAATGGCCTTGAGTGCCCCGCCTTTCAGATCAGCCGGAAGACCCGCATAATCATCAACGAGAGTCTGCGAGACAAGGCCGGACTTGAATTCGCTGAATGTTCTTTCCACGACGCCGTATTGATAAGGGAAATTGTTGAATGCAGCCTTTCCGTCAACATCTCCTCCGAGTATCCCGTTGGAATCGACCGGATCAGCTGTAGACTGGGTGCCGTTGTGAGGCGCCAGATTGCCCACAGCCGGATTGGAAACGTCATGACAGCTTCCGCAGAAATCCAAAGACCGGTGAAAGCTGGACTGCATGAACTGGTGCCTGGCCTCTGGGTCACTGTAAGGACCCAGTTTGTCCGAACCTCCCCAAATGGATGCTATCCCACTGCCATAATAACCAATCGTGTCTGGTGCCACCTGTCCGTCGTTGGCAACGAACGGTGCATTCATCACGCCGAGGTGCTCCAAGTTGTCGGGATTGGTCATCACATGGCAGAAATCACATTCCACGCCGTCAGAGTCCCCTTCTGTAAGAGCAGACCCATCGGTGGGTGTGGAACGCCCCGCAAGCCATCCCCCGGTACTGTGGCATCGAATGCAAAGATCGCCCGCGCCGTCAAAGTCCTGTTCGGCAATGGCCACAGTGGCCCAGAATATGGGGTCACGCCCGGCATTGGCCATCATACTCCCCCGCCAATTGTGAGCAGGCTCCACCGAAGAATTGTAACCACCATGACAGTTGTCGCATTTGTTAGGCGATTCGAGGTTGCCCACCTCTAAAGGCTGGGTGCCAGGCTGCTGGATATCGGTCGGCACTTCCAGGGCAGCATATGCCATGGTTACGCCAAGCGTTATGCTTAGAAATGAAACGAGAAGTGTTAGCCTTTTCATGAAACATCCCCCCTTTTAATTCTGGATATCATCGTATTTCTAATTGAGATATTCATAAGTCGAAACCCCTGGCAGCCTCCTTGAGGGTCACATTTGAAGGTCTTGAGATTCAGACACGCTTTGCATATGCCCTTGAGGACCACATGCTTGCTTTTGATATCACCCCATTCCTTGGTTTTGAGTGGTGGATTGATGTCTTCGAAGCCTTCCCAGTGAAGATCTTCCACACACTTACACTCCGTACAAGCCAGGTGCTGGTGCGGGGACAGGTCTGCATCAAATCTGCCTTGGTCATCGAAGGCAGGTACTCTGGCAACAAGACCGCAATCCTCAAAGGTTAAGAGAGTTCTGTAAACCGTATCCAGGGAAATCGTAGGAATTCGAGTCTGGACCCGCTGGTAGATGGCATTTGCCGACGGGTGATCATACGTCGAGACTAACTCACGAAAGATCTCAAGGCGCTGATGGGTGAGTTTGAGACCCTCGCGTCTGCACCGAGTCTCAAAGGTTCTCAACCTGTCTTGCGGGGATTCTGTCTGGTTGGTTTGCATCAGGAGATATCCTTTGCATCTAAGTAGGAATTATTTGTATTTAAGAAAAATACTTTACAAAAGAACGGATGTCAACCCCTTTTTACCCTATTTCACCTCTTGCGGTCTAGATCGTTGAGAAACAGCGCTGGAGGAAGAAACAACACCTGCATAAGGCCCCGGAGAACGCCCAAATCCACCGCCAAAAAAACGACGGACCAACAATAATGAAGCTCCCCGCCGCAAGCGAACGGGGTATCTGAGGGCATATACCCTTTGTATCCCCTCACCCTAACCCTCTCCCCAAGGAGAGGGAACTATGCGGTAACCCCGCCGCAAGCAGCGGGGTATTAAAAATAATAATCAATGCCATTGCAACGGGTTATCTCAGAGCAGGGCCGTCGAAATCTGTCACCTTGCCGAGTTAGTTGTTAGGCTATTCTTTCCTTCGTTGTTTTTTGGCCCTTCGGGTCTGCCGATTTCACCGGATCTTCTTTGTTGGTAGGCACTTGAAGTGCCTTAGTACGTCCGCGCACTCACCGCCGCGAATCTCCGGCAAACTTGACAGACGGTGGATCAGGGAACGTGCTGGGCCTTGCAATTTTCCGCGTGTCGTGTAAGATAATTCTTATGACATCATTAAGGATCAGGGAGATGTTCTTCTCCGTGACGTATTGTCTGGTATTTGCCTTCCTCCTGGTACTGTCCACTGGATGCGGGGCCATGCGCCGCGCGCAGGTGCGCGGTGTTGCTCGTGTCTTGTCCGGGCCATCCGAAACAAACGTTTTCGCGGAAGACGATGATCCTGAACTGATCCGAGATGCCCTCCCATTTGCGCTCAAAACCTACGAAACACTGCTCGCTTCCGACCCCAAGAATCAGGATCTTTTCTTAGCCACGGCCGCGGGCTTTGTGACATATGCCAATGCATTCATACAAACGGATGCAGAGAAGTCAGAAGAAGTCGACTTTCGACTATCCCAGCACCTGCGAAAACGTGCGGCAAAGCTTTATCTTCGTGGACGCAACTATGCCTTGGACGGGCTGTCACTGGACTACCCGGACTTTGAAGGGAGATTACGCGTAGACCCTGAACAGGTACTGCAGGCTCTGTCGCTGAAAGATGTGCCTCTTCTTTATTGGGCCGGCGCGGGTTGGGCAGGGGCCATTTCCTCGGATCCGAGCAACATGTCTCTTGTCGCCGAGCTTCCCACCGTTGATGCCATGATGCGCCGCGCCCTTAGACTTGACGAAGACTTCAACTATGGCACCATCCACGAGTTTTTCATAGTCTATGAAGGGAGTCGGTCTGAAGCCATGGGGGGAAGCCTGGAGCGTGCCCAAGAGCACTTTGACCGCGCTGTAATACTCACCCAGGGCAAAAAGGCATCGCCGTACATAGCCCTTGCCTCGTCTGTGGCAGTCCGCCAACAAGACTACGGAATGTTCAAAGAGCTCTTGCAGAAAGCACTTGAAATTGATACAGACGCAGTGCCGAAATGGCGGCTTGCCAACATCTTGGCCCAGGATAAGGCCAAATGGTTGCTTCATCACAGCCCCGACCTTTTTATAGAATACGAGGAGCCTGAATCTTGAAAACTGTTGCCCCATGGATTTGTGTACTTGTACTTCTGATAGGTGTCGCGCCGACGCATGCACTCGTGATTAAGCTGGGTACAGTCGCGCCGGAAGGATCACCGTGGCATGACTCCATGCTGGAAACTGCCCAAAGATGGAAAGAGATAAGCAATGGCAAAGTGACGGTGAGAATCTACGCAGGTGGTGTGGCCGGAGATGAAGCGGACATACTGCGGAAGATTCGCATTGGGCAATTGCACGCCACGGCACTTACCAGCTCGACCCTGGTGGACATTGTTCCCGACCTGGAGGCCATAACACTCCCCATGCTGATAGAGACGGACGACGAACTCGATTACGTCATAGAAAAGATAGGCCCGGATTTCGAAGCTCGCCTGGCCAAGAAAGGCTTTAAAGTTCTTAACTGGAGTTCCACAGGTTGGGTTCACTTTTTTTCAAAGGAACCCGTGACGACGCCTGATGATATGAAGAAGCGGAAGCTCTTCTTCTGGGGCTCAAACACTGTTTACGTGGAACTCTTGAAGAAATGGGGTTTCAGCCCCATCCCCCTATCTATTACTGACTTGCTCCCATCCTTGCAAACCGGTTTGGTGGATGCGTTTCCCGCACCCCCGGCGGCAGCCCTGGCCTTCCAGTGGTTCGCGTTGGCACCCAATATGACGGACTTTCGGTGGCAGCCACTTCCCGGAACGACCGTCATATCAATGAGGCAATGGAACAGGATCCCGCCGGATCTGCGCCCATTGCTCGAAGAGGCGGCCCGGGAGGTGGGAACGCGGCTACAGACACGTATTCGCAAACTGGAGACAGAAGCGATCGAAGTGATGAAGGAGCACGGGCTTACCGTTCATAGCGTCCCCCCAGCAGTTGTGAAGGAATGGAAGAAACTTATGCTGGAACAAGGGTATCCGGTATTCGTCGGGCCGCGCATCACTCCAGAAATGTTCGATAGGGTCCGCACGACACTGGACGAATACCGTCAGTCCACAGGCCTTCAAACAGAGACGGCTTCAGGAAGCCCGTGATCTCCCCAGATGCTTTGCACTCTCCTGCTAACGCCGCCGTCACATGCACCCCATGAAAGCTGACCCAGACACTGCCAATTCATCACAGGGTTTCTTTGGACGCCTGACTTGGTATGCATTACGGACCGAAGATGCTGTCCTGATTATCGGGCTGCTCCTCATGGCACTCATCCCGGTTGTTGAACGGCTTGGTCGTGCCTGGTTCGGTATAGGTATTCCCGGTGCCACAGCATACCTCCAGCATCTCACCCTGTGGATTGCATTTCTTGGCGCTGTGCTCGCCACACGCGAGGGAATACACCTGAGAATCGTAGCGGGTTTGCACTGGCTTCCGCCGCACGTCAGGCGGGTCGTGGAGTATGCAGAAGCCTTCGTATGTTCTGCTGTCTGTATCGGCCTGTTTGGTGCAAGCCTTCAGCTGGTCGTAGCCGAGGCACCTGGATTGCCTCCGTGGACAGCCAAGATCATCCCTGACTTCATTGAGCTTTGGCTCGAACCATTTGGCCTCTTTGATAGCGGCGGATTCACAACTGTAGCAGGGTGGATTCCGATCTGGATAGCTGAGGCGGTCATGCCCTTTGGCTTCGCTGTCATGGCGATTCGCTTCATCCTGGGTGCATCAGAACGCCTTTGGATTCGAGCCCTGGTCGGTCTGAGTCTCCCGTTCATGATGCTGATGCCTTTTTGTTGTTATGACTCGGCTTCTCATCTTGTCGTTCCTGGTTTGATATTTCTCGGCGTAGCAGCGGCCCTCGGGACACCTATCTTCGTCTTCCTGGGTGGGGCGGCCCTTTTGCTTTTCTGGAGTGACGGCGTGCCGGTGGCTGCAATACCTGCCGAAACGTATCGTATCGTGGCATCCCCGATCTTCCCGACCATACCACTCTTTACGCTGGCCGGCTTCATTCTATCCGAGGGGGGTGCCAGCGAACGCCTGGTTCGTGTCTTTCGGGCGCTCTTTGGACGGGTCCCTGGCGGACTGGCCGTAGCGGCTACGCTGCTTTGCGCGTTTTTTACGACCTTTACGGGGGCATCGGGCGTCACGATCCTTGCACTCGGAGGGCTCCTGTTGCCCGTCCTTTTAAAAAGCGGGTTCTCAGAAAAATTCTCTATTGGGCTGTTGACCTCAACAGGGAGTCTGGGTTTGCTCCTTCCGCCCAGCCTCGTTGTAATCCTTTATGGCGTGATCGCCCGCATACCTATCATCGACATGTTCAAGGCTGCACTCCTACCCGGAATGTTGCTGATTGCTCCCATTGTTCTGGCCTGCATATGGCAGGGGTACAGGACGGGTGCAGGCCGGGCCCCATTTAGTCTCCGCGAAGCTGCTGGTGCCATTTGGGTTGCCAAATGGGAAGTCATCATGCCGATCTTTCTCCTGGTCCTTATTTTCGGTGGATTCTCCACGCTGGTGGAAGCTTCAGCCGGACTGGTCGTCTACACGCTGATCGTGGAAGGTCTCGTTTATCGCGATCTCTCCTTGCGGGGACTCGGAGCCATACTTGTTAAATGCGCCGCCCTGGTCGGAGGAGTACTCATTATTCTTGGAGTGGCTATGGGCTTGACGAGCTATTTTGTTGATGCCCAGGTCCCAATGCATGCTGCGGACTGGGCAACAAAACACCTTCACACCAAATGGACCTTCCTTTTGGCGTTAAACGGCGGGCTCATTATTGTCGGATGCGTCATGGACATCTATGCTGCATTGTTCGTCGTGGTGCCGCTGATTATCCCCATGGCCGAGTCATTTGGCATTCATCCTGCGCATCTCGGCGTCATCTTCTTAGCTAATCTGCAGCTCGGCTATCTCACGCCGCCCGTTGGCATGAATCTCTTCCTGGGTTCCTTTCGCTTCGAAAGGCCGCTTACCAGTGTGTCTCGAGACGCGCTGCCTTTCCTTTTGATGATGACTGTCGTCGTACTTCTTATTACTTACATTCCGTGGCTGAGCGTAGGGGTCATGGAATGGCTAAAATAGCCCGCACGAGATACGAAAATACCTTGAACAGGACCTCTCTTTCTTGATATACGAATACTAGAACCTATCTCAAAAACAAGGTTAGGGTTCAGGGCAAGGCGCGGAACGGTTAAAACGCGGAGCATACACGGTAGTATGTAAGCATTTTGAACCGGTTCGCAACACCGCCATGGACACTTAGATTGTTTTTGAGATGGTTCTGGGTTCAAAGGTAGCAGCGGAACCTCGCACCGAAAGGAGTAGCCATGAAGCAAGCCATCAGGTTTGGAGAAATCGCACTCGTTCTTATCTGCCTCGCAGGCTGTATTCAGGTGAGCACGGTTATTAAGGTGAGGCCGGACGGCAGTGGCACGATCGAAGAGACCCTGTTGATTAGCAAGGCGGCTATGCAGCAGATCGAAGAAGCAACAAAGGAGATGGCTGCTCAAATGGGCGGCCAGCCGGGCAGTGTCAGCGAGGGATTTGAAATCCTCGATGAAAATGAACTGCGAAAAAGTGCAAGTGAAATGGGACAGGGTGTGACATATGTCTCCAGCAAGAAGATCGCCACAGATGATGCCGAAGGATATCGGGCGACCTTCGCGTTTTCCGACATTAACAAAGTGAGGCTCGATACAAGTCCCTCTGACAAAACGCCCTCCCCCCCCGGCATGGGAGCAGGAGATGAGGACGAAGAAGCAGTGGCGACGTTTCGTTTCGATCAAGGGCCCCCTGCCGTTCTACGAGTCATGCTCCCTGAAGAGCTGACCTCAGACAACCTTCAGCCTCCCGAATTACCCGACACTTTTCCGTCAGACGATCCTCAAATGGCTACGATGGCCAAAGAAATGAAAGAAATGTTCAAAGATATGAAGGTGACCATTGCCCTGGAGGTGGAGGGGGAGATTGTCCGCACCAACGCCACACACAGGGAAGGTTCAAAGATCACCCTTATGGAGGTAGACTTTGGCAAACTGATGGAGAACGAGGAAGCTCTGAAGAAGATTAACCAGCTGGAACCGAAGAATGCTGACGAGGCCAGGAAGCTCCTGAAAGACATTCCCGGCATCAAGGTCGAATTCAACCCGGAACTCTTCGT
This sequence comes from Deltaproteobacteria bacterium, assembly GCA_019309815.1. GTDB lineage: Bacteria > Desulfobacterota > Desulfobacteria > Desulfobacterales. Next base: position 7,858 of record JAFDFO010000028.1, on the reverse strand, counting down.
CGAATTCGGCCCGGAACGCCGCGTCGAATTCGCAGAGAGGATGCCATCCACGACTCCGATCGCCGGCTTGTCTGAGGCTGCAGTTACCTCGTATGACCAAGGAGCGATCCTCTACACATACGGAAACCCCAAGGGAGCCATTCAATCCTTCAAGAAAGTGCTCAAAGACGATCCCCAGAATGCATCCGCGCTCTACAGCTTGGGTATATCCTATGGAGCCCTGGATCAATATGATGATGCCATATCTTCTATCAACAAGGCCATTGAGATGAATCCTGAGAAAGGATCCTACTACTACGGCAGGGGCCACACTCACCTGTTGGCTGGAGAAAGGGACAGCGCCATGGCGGACTTTGAGAAGGCCGCGGCATTGGGAGATGAAGACGCTGAGGACTACCTGGAGAGGACGCAATCTGCGGAGTGACCCGCTGCAGGGTTTCAATGAGCGATCCTGTCATCTCGACATAAGACACTGACACCAGAAAACGGGTTAGACCATGACTGTCTAACCCGTTTTCTCATTAGGCCAGGGCATCCGCCGGGGTTTTTCAGCCCCACTGTTGCAAAACAACCCACAATCAGGAATACTTGTAGCAAGGGACAGTGGGAGACGACTGTTGCGTTGGATGATGAGTTAAGCCCCTGAGAGGATGGCTTATGCGTGGAAAACCCTGCATCTCGCTTCTTGTCACCACCATCTGCATCTTTTGCCTGACAGCGTGTGCTTCCACCCCCGGTGCCCGTTCCGCAAGTAGCCCTCCGCAGGAAGGTGACAATGATATCTCGCGGACATGGCTATTACGCAATCAACTGGCAAACACCACGTACCGGTCGAAATGGACGCAGTCGGACACCGTCACGCTAACGAATGGTCAATACCGCGAGCCTGCTGCACCCGGTTCGGCCTCGGAAACCGTAGTAATGCTACTCGATACGATCGCCTTCGGCAGGATAGACGAGCAGAATGCGGCAGCACTGATCCTCACCACAAACGCCGGCGGCAGCGGCACCTTCTTCGACCTCGTACTTGTCCTGCAAGAAGCTGACAGTTGGACCAACGTAGCATCTGCAAGCCTCGGGGACAGGGTCAAGATCAACTCTGTGTCTATCCGAGACGGGAGTGTTTTCGTGGATATGGTGGGGCATCGTGAGGACGATCCGATGTGCTGCCCCACTCAGCAGGAGGAACGAAAATATGCCCTGCAGGCAGATCGATTGGTGCTGAGCCCGGCAGCTACGCCCGCTGCTGCAGGTGACGCCGGTGCACACTCCCCAATCGTTGATGTAAAATGGAACCTCATAGAAATCCAATGGATGAATGACACAAGAGACCTGGTTGACGATCCACTCAAATACACCCTTGAGCTGAAGCCTGACGGGGCAGTGAGTATTCGGGCGGACTGCAACAGCGGATTCGGCACCTACACCCTCGAAGGGGGTGCACTCACCATAGACATTGCCGGCACCACCATGGCCGCCTGCCCGCCCGGATCGCTGTATGATACCTATCTCCGCAGTCTGGGCCAAATCTACGGTTTTGTGTTGGAAGGGGAATTCCTGTATCTTTCCATGCGAATGGATAGCGGCATTATGAAGTTCGCAAAAGGCCAACCTGAACATTGAGGAATATGACAATGCGTACCGGCTGGCAACTTGGTATCATTCCAGTGCTTCTTGTTACATTCGGAATCGCGATTTCGGGCGCAGCCCCTGCGAAAGCCGATGAATGGACGAGCATTGGACCTGATCGTTCATGGGTCAACGCTCTCGTTGTTGATCCCGTCACGCCAACGACCATTTATGCGGGAACGTACGGAAGCGGTGTTTTCAGAAGCTCCAACGCCGGGACCGAGTGGAACACCTTTAAGAATGCCTTGTCATCCGAGTCCGTAGAAGCCCTTGCCATTGATCCCCTGAGCCCGAGCACGCTGTACGCGGGCACCGGCCGGGGTGTTTTTAAGAGTAATGATGGCGGGATTCATTGGACCGCCATCAATGCCGGCCTGACCAACACCGATGTTGGATGTCTTGCAGTTGATCCTTGGGTACCAAACACGGTTTATGCTGGGACGTGGGGGGGAGGTGTTTTCAAGAGCACCGATGGGGGCCTTAAATGGACTGCCATCAATGCCGGCCTTGCCAACACGGAAGTTGGATGCCTGGCCATTAGTCGAAGCGCCTCAACAACTCTTTATGCCGGGACAGGAGGAGGCGCTTTTAGAAGCATCGATGGGGGCGGTAGCTGGACGGCCGTCAATTCCGGCCTCGACGAAGGCACGGTCCACGCCTTGGCCGTTGACCCCGTGACGCCGAACATGGTCTACGTAGGAACGCGGGGAGGCGTGTACAGGAGCACGGATGGCGGGAACAAGTGGATCGCTGTCAACAAGGGCCTGACAAATACCAAAGTACGCTGCATAGCTATTGATTCCAAGGATACAAGTGCCCTCTATGTCGGCACGTATGGTGGAGGCGTGTTCGGAAGTACCAATTGGGGAGACGCCTGGACCGCCATTAACAAAGGCCTGACGAATATGGAAATCGAATGCCTTGCCATTGGCACGCTTTATGCCGGCACGGCCGGGAGAGGTGTATTCAGGAGCGAGATAGGGCAGTCGGGATACGGTGCTGTCTACATAGATAGTGATGGCGATGGAACCCTGGACTCCGAAGACAAATGTCCGCAGGACCCGGACAAGATTGAGCCGGGTTTGTGCGGCTGCGGTCTTGTTGATACCGACAGTGACGGTGACGGCACCCCGGACTGCCTGGATGAGTGCCGGGATGATCCTGACAAGACCGAACCGGGTATTTGCGGATGCAGCATTGCTGACAAGGACAGTGATGATGATAAGACTCCTGACTGCGAGGACAGCTGCCCAGATGATCCGAACAAGACTGAGCCGGGCCAATGTGGTTGCGGCGTTGCTGATACGGACGCCGACGGTGACGGCACCTTGGGGTGTAACGACGGATGCCCGGATGATCCTGCCAAGACTGAGCCGGGTGAATGCGGTTGTGGTGTTGCTGATATGGACACCGATCGTGACGGAACTCTGGACTGCAAGGAAGACTGTCCGGATGATCCTGACAAGACCGAACCGGGTATTTGCGGATGCGGCGTTGCTGATACGGACAGTGACAGCGATGGAATCCCGGACTGCAAGGATGTGGACACGGATGGCGACGGAATCATAGACAGCCGCGCTGATGAGACAGCTGGCCTCGTTGAAGATGCTGCGGACACAAACGTTGACCTCCCTGTGGGCACCGCTGCCGGCGCCGTGGGTGCTGACGCTGCTGATGGTGACGCTGACAGCGCTGCTGATGCTGTCAGCGATGATGCTGTAGTAGTCCCTGGCACTGTGGCAACCCCAGCCTCCCCCAGAGACTCTACCGGCATAACTGAGGATAGCAGTCTTCCTGAGGCCCCTACCGCTGATGACATAGCCGGGCCGGCTGAAGATTCAGTCTCTGGCGAGGTTTACTCGCCGGTTTTTTGGCGGGTTTACCCGGCCCCTGGAGGCGTTGACGCTGTCACTGGTGTGGCTGTGGCGGCGCCTTACACTGTGACGGCTGCAGCCGTTGCTGGAGACGTTTACCCCGCCCCTGGTGGGGTTGATGACGCCATTGAAGCTTACAGTGATCCCGATGGCGTCCATGAGGCTGCTCGAGTTGGTGACCGTGCCACGACAGATGACAAGGACATTGGTGGTGGGGGTGGTGGGGACGATGACTTTTAACTAGAAGCTATCTCAAAAATCCCAATCAGGCTTCAAAGCCGAGACGGCAGACTAATTCCGGAGTGTTGGAGTACTGGAGTATTGGAGTGTTGGTTATGAAAAAAGCAGTTGTTCTTTCGTTCTTTTCCAGTACTCCATCACTCCATTACTCCCGCTCTTTGAGGCTTGCCGACTAGACTACCAAGCCTTAAATGTGTTTTTGAGATAGCTTCTAGTGTGACCGTTATATATCTGTGAGCAAAGAGGCAGGGCCAAGCATGACCCTGCCTCTTTTGTCCGAATCCTTGAAAGGTACTTGTTATGTTAGTTTGTCAAATTCTCTTTGAAAAACTCTGATGCTTTCTTTACCGCTTCCCTAACCTGCGCCTCGCCGTCATAGAAATCAAACTGAGTTCCTTTCATCCAGTAGATTTCCTTCTTGCCAGAGAGATCTTTATAGAATGCTCTTGCCGTGTCAGGCAACGCTGCTTCTTCAGATTGAATGATCAGCACCGGCGATTTAATCTGTTTTGCCGTAGTCATTGGGTTGAATTCTAACCAGCCTGGCCACGACATCACGGCAAACTTTTTCCCCCACTCAGGTATACCACCCCTTTTGGGATTTAAGTAATAGTCATACTTACCGAACATTGCCGCGTCTTCATCAGTAGCACTAATTTTGGGGACATATTGGACTTCACCGGTTTGTTCATATTGCTTCTTGGCATCAAGCCCCGCTTTGATACGCTTTTGGACACCTTCTTTGCCTCCGTACATGACTTCCACTGTCTCTGCATCATGAAGCCACGGAGCAACCAATACAGTGGCTTTCAGTCTGTTGTCTTCTGCGGCAACGTTGGCAAGATATCCAGAGCTTGCGCAAACACCCAAAGCGCCAATTTTGTCTTCTTTAACAAATGGCAGCTCTTGCAGGTAGGTCAAAGCATTCTTGAAATCCTCTATTTTATGCTTTGGCGATTCATATCCCCTTGGCTCGCCTTCGCTTTCGCCAAAGAAGCGATGATCAAATGCCAAAGTGATGAACCCCGTTTTGGCAAGTTCTCTTGCGTAAGTTCCCGCCATCTGCTCTTTGACCGTCGTCCATGAGCCTCCAACAATCACTGCGGGCATCTTATCTCCCTCCTGGTAGGCCTCTGGAAGATATAAAACCCCTTCTAGGCACAAGCCTTCACTCATGAATGAAGTTTCTTTCTTTACAACTCTTCTTATAATATTCCCCGCTGACTTCAATTCGATAATCTTTGTAATAAACGTCCCGGATATTCCTTCTTGGTTCAGCTTTTTCGTGTAATTCACTGCTTCCTGACGTGTGGGAAAACGCCCTGCGGAGACGCGGTACCATCTTCCCTTTCCAGGGAGATTGACCTCCCAGCCAAACGCGTCAATCCCCCCCTTTTTCAGTTCCTCAATGTATCGGTCAGCACCCTGCTTTTGCCTGAATGAGCCCAGATTGATCGTAAAGGTTCCGACAGGTGGTATCTCTCCAGCCGATACACGTTCGCTCCCGGCATCGGCGGCCACAATCTCTGGTTTCACCTTCTTAGGGCTTTTCTTTGGCTTAGGAGTAACCACAACGGGCGCTCGATAGACCTTTTCGCTCTTGGCATCGGCCACAATCTCTGGTTTGACCTTTTCAGGGCTTTTCTTAGGCTTAGGAGTGACCACAACGGGTGCTCGATAAACCTTTCCCCTTGACGGCCCGGTCGATGCTCCTTTCTTGAGCAATTGAACGCCCTTGGTGCAACCCATTAGCTCTGCCACCCTCAAAGCCGTGTTGCCGTTCACGGTTTCAGCCTTGACGTCTGCACCAGCTTCAAGCAAGGCTTTCACACTCTCCGTGTGGCACCCCTGCGCACCTAAATACAAGGCTGATTGGCCATACTCGTTCTTGGCATTAATGTCTGCGCCAGCCGCAAGCAAGGCTTTCACGCTCTCTGTGTGGCCCTCAGAAGCGGCACAAATCAAAGCTGTCGAGTCAACCAGGGCGCCCTTGGCGTCAACGTCTGCGCCAGCCGAAAGTAGGGCTTCCACCATCTCGGTGTGCCCTGCACAAGCCGCACCAATCAAAGCTGGGCTGCCAAGTATGTCTTTTGCGTTGGCGTCTGCGCCTTTTCCTATCAACGCCTTGAGTTTATCAGTGTCTCCTTCTTTCACAGCCTGTAGCAACTTCTCGTTCTTGTCGTCTGCATGTGCAAAAGGCGACATCAGCACCAAGATTACTGCAAGAACAATCGTCATGCGCCAACATGGTTTCATCTTTGCTACCTCGCTCCCGAAAGTGTGAGTGACGAATGGCTGTTAGACACAAGATATTCGGCCTGGTTTCAGTGGCCGCAAACTAAACATGTCTGTCTACAGTCTTGGATATTTGAAGGCCAGAGTTTTCCAAAAACGCTTTCCAGCACCCTAATTAGTCGAGACATAACGGCATCCACCTATTATCGAAATGGGGCTGAGAATTCAACGAAAAACGATCTTAAATGAGGTCGAGAGGATCGACAACTTCACAAACCCCTTAGAATCCAGGGCTCACAATATTTCCGCGAGCGTGATTTTCCTTGACGGTAGAAGCCGTCTCAAAATTCCGGACCAGGTTCGAGGGCAGGTTGAAAATCCCGAGCCTGTCGTCGGGGGCGTCCCGCCTATGGCGGGACCATCGGACATCAGACGGGTTCTTGAGTCGGCTTCTAGTCACACGGCACCGTAGATTGCGTAACACCCTGCACTTCAATGTGACCTGTCCCTGAGGTTTGAGTACACGTATCAAGGTAGGCAGTTACATCATGATCAGGGCCGGGATTGACGGAAGAACATGTAACAGCAGTGACTTCTCCGTCACACTCACGGTATACACCCACCGTGCGTGTGCCTGAGTAAGATCCCATGTAGACCCGGTCACCTTGATATACAAGTGAGCCCACCTTTGCACCACCAACCCAGACCTGTAAAACGCATGCGGTGCAGACACGTTGACCATAGAGCTTCCAACCGTCACCGCCGCAAGTCTTACCAGTGTTTTTGAAAAATGCAAAATCCCCGTCGCTTGTAGTCAATATCTCAACAAGGTACTCCGTGTCCGGATCATAGTCTTCAAATATCTTATTCGCCAGCGTCTCAACTGCTGTACCGACCGAAACAGAGTTGGCTCCCCAGAAGAAAAACCCGCCTAGTGGTGTGTCAACAATGCCGACCTTTGCACTGTCTAACGCAGATCTAAACACACTGAAGTCTTCCAGTCCTTCTTTATCAACACAGACTGTCGTAAATGATTCATCAAACATATCTTCAAGATCGAAATGCCCTTCACTTGACGGGGCGTCATAAGCTATTGTGTCTTCTGCAACTCCAATAAGAGTAACCGTAATTGTAAAGGGGTCAAAGGCATATGCTTGATTAAGGCCCAGGAATTGAAGATCAGCTTGTTGCGAGGAACCGTCGCTAAGCGTACCAAAGTACAACGCGGGCAGGTATTCGCCGGACGAATCATAAACCATTGCATTGAAATGTTCCCCGTCTGACATAAATCTTACGATAGTCTCCGGAATGGGACTCCCGCTCTCATCCTCGACTCGGAAGGTGATAGTTGTATCGGATCCCAGGTCTACCACTGTTCCTTCTCCATCGGAATCCGTAATGATTACTTCAAAAGTAAGAACCTCTTCGGTAACAACCTCTTCTTCAATATTGGCATCATCTTCGTCTTCATCGGTACCCCACTCCCAATCACAGGCAATGCCAAAACCCAACACCATCAGTGCAACAAAGCAGGCCACGATCTTGTAAATTCTTTCATTAATATACATGAAACGCTCTTTTCTTTTTACCCTATTCATGGTGATCCTCCACATCCATGATCAGCCGATCATTTTCAAAATCACAGTCTCTCCAATAAACATGGTTAGGACTAAGCTGGTAATAACCAAGGTGCTCCGAAGGTTAAGCTCTCTCATTTTCCAGTTAACAACCATTCCAGCAATCGTCACATTAATAGCAGCATAACACACAAGAATGCCCACAACGGAAAAAGACGAAAGAATAGAGAATGAACTGCTTACGTAATGCAACCCGAAAAACAAGCCCACGAAAACCAACAATCCAACATAGCTCCCTGATCC
>JAFDFO010000165.1 GCA_019309815.1 Deltaproteobacteria bacterium | reverse complement strand
ATTCTCCAAGATACGCCTTCCTCACCTCAGGATCATCCAGCAAAGCAGCCCCGTCTCCCTCCAGAACGATTTTCCCTGTTTCCAGCACATAGCCATAGTTTGCAGTGGAAAGGACCGCCATAGCGTTTTGCACCACGAACAACACCCGAGTTCCGATCGACCTGCCGGACTCCCTTCTTTCCGAAAATGCTGTCCGTTTTGCCAGGTGCAACGGCGTTCCGTATAACCTGTGTGTTTTACATTTGACACAAAAAGATATAGATAATATAAACTTACGGGTAAAGGGAAAACCCGGCCACAAAGAGACTCTTCGTCTTCTTCCTCTCCCTTGAGGACACGTCAGGGTAGCTCAGAGGTTAGACTTGCGATGGCACCTATCAGGATTGTAGGGACCGGCTCCTACGTTCCCCCGAACGTTCTTACGAATGATGAAATTGCTAAGAGGGTAGACACGTCCGACGAATGGATCATGAAGAGGACGGGCATCAGAGAGCGCCGCATTGCCGATCCCGAGCAAGCAGTCTCGGACCTGGCCAAAGAGGCTTCCATGAAAGCCCTTGAAGCCGCCAACATGGCCCCCGAAGAGCTTGACATGATCATCTTAGCCACCATCACGCCCGACACCAGTTGTCCTGCGGCGGCAAACTGGCTTCAGGCCAAACTGGGGGCAACGAACGCCGTCTCCTATGACTTGACAGCAGCATGTTCGGGTTTCATATTCGGTCTATCAAATGCGGAGCAATACCTCAAAAACGGCCAATACGATAACGCCCTGGTGGTCGCCTCCGAGGTCATCAGCCGAACTGTGAACTGGGGAGACCGTGGAAGCTGCATCCTCTGGGGTGACGCATCAGGTGCCGCGATCGTTAAGAAGTCCGACACCGGGGCCGAAATCCTGTCGACTCACATTCACTCCGATGGCTCTGCCGGCGAAAATTTGCTTCTGCCCGGTGGCGGGTCAGCAACGACACCAATCTGTCAGGAAAGCCTTGAGAAGGGGCTCCATGCCCTGAGGATGGTTGATGCGAACAAGACCTTTAAGGTAGCCGTGAAGCGGTTTGCCGAAGCGTGTGAGGAGGCCGCCGCTTCTAACGGGTTCAGCGTTTCTGATGTGGATCTCATCATCCCTCACCAGGCCAACCTGAGAATCATCAACGCCCTTGCCGGGAGGCTGAAAGTCCCAACTGAGAAAGTCTTTGTGAACATAGAAAAATACGGCAACAGTTCAGCAGCCACCGTACCCCTCGCCCTGGATCAGGCGGTACGCTCTGGACAAATACAACCCGGTGACAACATTATACTTGCGGCATTTGGCGGAGGCTTGACCTGGGCCAGCGCTTTTGTTCGGTGGGAATAACCGGAGACCTGGGAAAATACGAATGGCGAATATCGAATACTGAATATCGAATTTTGAAACAATTTTCATAAAGTCTTCAAGACGAAAGCCGCCAATTCCAATGACTAAATGTCCAAGAAGGCGGTGTGCCCTTAGACAATAGTTCTTTGTGTTTAGGTCATTTGAATTTCGATCATTTGGTCATTGTTTGCGGCTCGCGCCTTGAAAACAGTACGTATTTCGATATTCGGATTTCGGATTTGACTCTGTGATCCTCATGCAGCATCTCAAGGTTCTCATCAAGTTGGAGGAGCCATGAAACGCATCGGCATCTTCGTAAAAGCGCAGGACGAGGCCATGGCCAAGGCCAGGGAACTGGAAGCCTGGCTGAAGGCAAAGGGGATTGAGGTTGTCTGCAAGCAGAACGTTCCCGCACCCATCACTTCCAAAGAGTGTCTGGTCGAAAACATTCCAAAGGCCCCTTCGGACCTCTCCTGCGTTGTCGTACTTGGAGGCGACGGAACCTTCCTGAGCGCTGTTCGATGGATACAGGATGCGGGTGTCCCGGTTCTGGGAATGAACCTCGGCGCGTTTGGCTTCCTGACCGAGTCCTCGGTTGAGCACCTCTTCCCTGTCATGGAAGATATCGTAAAGGGGGCTTTTACCACTGAAGAAAGGATCTTGCTGACTGCAAAAGTCCTGCAGGATGGTAAACAGATTGTCTGCCAGACCGTCCTCAACGATGTTGTAATCAACAAGGACGCGCTGGCCCGTACAGTTCACATCAGGACCTATATTGACGACGACTACCTGACCACCTTCAAGGCCGATGGTCTGATCGTGGCAACACCCACTGGGTCGACCGCGTATTCACTGTCAGCAGGCGGGCCGATCATCTATCCCTCGCTCAAGACGATCATCATGACCCCTATCTGTCCCTTTACCCTGACCGTTCGACCCCTGGTCCTCCCTGAGACCGCCACCATCAGAATCAGCCTGGAAGAGCGTGATGTGCCGGTTTTCCTGACTTTTGACGGCCAGGTAGGGCTCCACGTTACACACCAGGATTCGATTGTCATTGAAAAGGCCAGCCACACCATTCAGATGCTCAGGCCAACTGACCTGCACTACTACCACGTCCTGAAAGACAAGCTGAGGTGGGGCGGACGATAATCGACTATTGGCCCCTTCCCACGGTAACCCCACGGCATTCGACGTAAAACAACGGCAGAAAAAGATTTGGATTCGTGCGCTGCAAAATTGAGGAAAAAGCGGATTAACTGGCAGGAATGATTGGTAGATCCGGAGCCGAGGTCGGTGTCTCATCCCATGTCTATAATAGGTGCGGTGAGACATAATGTCGCCACCGGCCCCAGATTGCTACCATGTGTAAAGATAACCACGGAAGAGGCCGAGGTCAAGAAAAACGCGTCATCTCCCGACTAGTTGCGGTTAATCAGGGTAAAATAAGTGTGTCATCTCCAATTGAGCAGGAGTTATTTCAAAGGGTCCAAGGGGTCAAGGATTCAAGGGGTCGAGTGAAATGCTTTAAAAACTACTGAAGGATCCAAGGGGTCGATGGGTCCAAGTCAATTGGAGAAGAACCAGAAAAAGAAAAGCCTCCAAAGGAAGGGATAATCCACAACCCTCAGAGGCATGGGATGAGACACCGACAGATAACCAAGACTGTCGGAGGGGATATACTATCAAAACGCAAAAATGTCAAGACTAAAGTCTGGTGCAGTCCCAGGGGTTCAGCGTCCCGGCAGAGCTTATGAGCCGGAAAATCGCGTGAAATACCTGGAAATACATTGTTTCTGATACAGAAATACAGTATTCACCCCATTGTGTCTCCAGCGACAAGGTGTTTGATTGTACATGGCCAAAGTAAAGCTTCCCGCCCCTCCGGGCAGGGCATGCTTTCATGAAATGAGGGGGTTAGTTAGCAAAGAATCATGACTCTTCCATCCAACAAGACCAAGATTGTCTGCACCATTGGGCCAGCATCCGAATCTCCTGAGATCATTGAACAAATGATCAGGGCCGGCATGAACATTGCCCGTCTCAACTTCTCCCATGGGGATTTCTCAGGGCATGAAAAGGTGATTGCCAATGTCCGTGCTGCGGCCCTGGCGACTGGCCGCCGGGTGGCGATCATGGCTGACCTGCCCGGCCCCAAGATGCGCATCGGCCAATTGGCAGAGGAGCCTGTGGAGTTGAAGCCGGGTGACCTGTTCTCCCTGACCACTGAAGACATTGTTGGCGATGCCAGCAGGGTTTCTGTGAGCTTCCCGCGCCTGCCGGAAGCTGTGAAAGCCGGGGACAGGCTGTTCCTTAATGATGGTATCATCGAGCTGCGGGTTGAAAAGGTGGAAGGGCGAGACGTGCACTGTGAAGTAAGAGTGGGTGGCGTACTGAGCTCCCGTAAAGGCTTGAATTTACCGGGCATTGATCTCGGTATCAGCGCATTCACCGATCATGACCACGAGTGCCTGAAATTCGCCGCGGAACAGGGGGTGGATGCCGTCAGTCAGTCGTTTGTGGAGACGGCATCAGATATTCACGCTGTTCGAGATGCTGCTACAGCTCTGGGTCACAATCCATTCATCATCGCCAAGATCGAACGCGCCGGAGCACTCGACCATATTGAGGCGATCCTCGAGGCCGCCGACGGCGTTATGATCGCACGCGGCGACCTTGGCGTGGAAATACCTATCCAGGAGATCGCAGTTGTTCAAAAACGATTGATGCAGCAGGCGGTCATACTGGGGAAACCGATCATCACGGCCACGCAAATGCTTGAATCCATGATCAATAACCGCCGACCCACACGCGCTGAAGCCACGGATGTGGCCAATGCCATCCTTGACGGCACAGACTGCGTCATGCTTTCCGGCGAGTCAGCCATGGGCAAGTATCCCGTGGAAGCCGTGTACATGCTCGCCCAGATCGCCGCAGCCATTGAGCCCAATCGGCCCGGGTACCGCTTGCAGGAAGCCCTGAAGACATACGAACGCGACGGCGATGTGGGCCTAACGGATTTGATCACGCTGAGTGTCCAGAACACCCTGGAACGGGTCTCGCCTGCTGCTGTGATCGTGCCCACTCATAGTGGATATACAGCCAGGATGATCGCCCGGTTCAGGCTCCCGGTCTGGATCACTGCCGTGAGTCCGAAAGAGACGACATGTCAAGGGCTCCAATTCTCCTACGGGGTGTGCCCCGTTCATGAGCCTGAACACCCGGAGGACTGGAAGCCCTTTGCCCGAAAGTGGTTGGAATCGCAAGGGATAAAAGGGCACCTCGTCGTCCTCACAGAAGGCCCCTCGCCAGCCAATCCTGAGGCAAACAACCGTATGGAACTGATCGATCTTAGTCTTCCGTGAAGCAGGGAAGGACGATGCGTGTGATGTTAAAGAGCATGAAAAGGAATCTTAGCACCATACTGCTCGGTGTCTGGCTTTTCTCCTTGTTTTCCTGGACACCAGCGCTACACGCGGCCAGTGAGAACGACACAGCAAGTGCGTCTGCTGACCAGACACAAACGTCTGCGGATACCAGGACGAATGAATCAGAAAAGGCGGACAAGCACGGTGTGCCCCCTGATTGGGTAGCGAGAGCGGCCAGAGAGCGTGCATTGGGTTGGCCGCGGAGCATTCAAAATGACGAAGGAACCTTCACGATCTACCAGCCACAGATCAAACAGTGGGACTACAACGTCATTGAGTACGGGATGGCA
>JAFDFO010000164.1 GCA_019309815.1 Deltaproteobacteria bacterium | reverse complement strand
CCCGGGTGATCGGATGACCGTTGCTTCTAAGATGCAGTCGTTTCTTGAGCGCGCATCGTGGATCCGAAAGATGTTTGAGGAAGGAGCGCAGCTCAAGGCCAAGCATGGGGCTGAAAGTGTTTTTGATTTCAGCCTCGGAAACCCGAAGCTGGAGCCCCCTCCCCGCTTCAAGGAAGTTCTGGCCGATGTAGTCAGGGCCTCAGAAGGCGGACACCACAGCTACATGCCCAATATCGGGTATCCCTCTGTACGCCAGGCAGTCGCGGATTTTCTTTCCGAAGAGCAGGGTGTAGCCGTCTCAGCTGACGAGGTAATCATGACATGCGGGGCGGCAGGTGCGCTGAATGTCATCTTGAAGACGATCATAGAACCTGGCGATGAGGTGATCACGCCGGCCCCTTACTTCGTGGAATACGGCTTTTATGCGGACAATCATGGCGGGGTCTTGAAAACAGTACCAACCAGGCCGGACTTCACCCTTGATCTCCAAGCCATCCGGACCGCTATCACTCCAAAAACCAAGGCTGTCCTGATCAATTCCCCGAACAACCCCTCGGGTCAGGTTTACGACAAGGAAAGCCTCCTAGGGTTGGGAACTCTCTTGACGGAAGAGGGACGAAACCTGGACCGGACCCTCTATCTGATAGCTGATGAGCCTTATCGAAAAATCACGTTTGACGGGATCAAAGTGCCGAGCATCTTTCCGTGCTATGCGGAAAGCATACTCGTTACATCCTACTCCAAGGACCTTTCCATTCCGGGCGAGCGGATCGGTTTTCTGGCTGTGAATCCTCAGGCGACTTACAGGAAAGACCTCTTGGCCGGGATGGCTCTTGCCAATCGCATCCTGGGATATGTAAATGCCCCAGCCTTGATGCAGCGGACCATACAGACCCTGCAGGGCATGTCCGTGGATGCCACAATATACCAGAAGAAGAGAGACCTGTTGTGCGATGGCCTCTCTGAGTGCGGATTCGAATTCATAAAACCAAAAGGCGCCTTTTACCTCTTCCCCAAAACTCCCTCCTCGGATGACGTCGCCTTTGTGAAGGCGCTTCAGGAAGAACTCATCCTGACCGTGCCCGGAAGCGGCTTTGGAGCACCCGGTTACTTTCGTATTGCGTTCTGTGTGGATGACGAGACAATACGACGCTCTCTTCCAGGTTTTCAAAGGGTTTTTGAACGATTTTGATCGTCATCTCGTACAGAATCCATTCTATTTCAGGCTGATAGAGGCCACGTACCCGTTATGGGCCTATTTCCCTTGACAATTTTCCCCTTTTTTGTAACAAATCAACGCTTTAGTGGTTCACCCCTCTCCTTCCATCCACGCATTTCAATGGAGGCCAACACGGGTCGTGCAATTAGATGAAATCAAAGAGGGTGAAGTCCTCCTGGAACTCGAGGACCTTCACATGTACTTCGGCCGTGTGGGCGCCCTGGCCGGCGTCAGCCTCAAGGTCAAGAAAGGGGAAATCCATTCTGTTATTGGCCCGAACGGTGCCGGTAAAACCGTTATGATGAACTGCATAAACGGCCTCTACCATCCACAAAAGGGAAACATCTTCTTCAAGGGAGAGAAAATCAACAAGCTCAAGCCTTATAAGCGGGCTGCACTGGGCATTGCCAGGACCTTTCAGAAAGTGGAGGTGTTTGGCGGCATGACCGTGCTGGACAACATTCGCCTTGGTCGCCACATCCACATGAAGTCCGGCATTGCGAGTGGGTCATTGTATCTGGGCAAAACCGCCCGTGAGGAGGTCGAGCACAGGGCCCATATTGAAGAAGAAATCATTGATCTCCTGGAGATTGAACATATCAGGCACAAGCCGGTGGGCATGCTTCCATACGGCCTTCAGAAGCGCGTCGAACTGGGTCGAGCCCTGGCCCTGGAACCAGAGTTTCTCATCCTGGACGAGCCTTTGGCCGGCCTCAACCTGGAAGAAGTGGAAGACATGGCCCGGTTCATCCTGGACATCAATGAGGAAGAATGCTGGAGGGTCACCTGTATCCTCGTGGAGCACGACATGGGCGTTGTTATGGATCTTTCTGACCAGGTCTTCGTGCTCAACTTCGGAAACAAGATCATAGACGGGACACCCGAGGAGGTCCAGAACCACCCTGAGGTCATCAAGGCATACCTTGGCGAAGAGGATCTCTATGCCACCAGGCGATAAGATGAAGGGTTGATTGAGGCATGGAGATAACAAAAGACCTGACAATCCCCAAGCTGTTCCGTGAAAGGGCCGTGATGTATGGCAAGGCCAAGGTGGCCATGCGCGAGAAGGAATTCGGAATCTGGCGGCCTATCACGTGGCACGACTACCTGGAAAATGTCAAGTACCTTGCCCTGGGTCTTGTCAGTCTTGGCCTGAAAGAGGAAGACAAGGTTGCCATGATCGGTGACAACCGGCCTGAAGGATTGTGGGCCGAGATAGCCACCCTGTGTGCCCGTGGGGTGGCGGTGTGGCTCTTCCAGGACTGCCTCATGGATGAAGTCAAATACATTGTCGAACATTCTGACACCAAGTTCTTGTTTGGTGAAGGCCAGGAGGAGGTCGACAAGGCGATCTCCATCTATGACGAATGTCCCCGGCTGGAGAAAGTCATATGGGACGACCCAAAGGGGATGCGGAACTACACTGAAGACTACTTGATCAGTCTTAAAGAGGTGCAAGATCTGGGGAGGGAGCTGGATCAAAAGCAACCGGGTCTTTTTGACGAAATGATTGACAAGGGCCACGGTAACGAAGTGGCGCTCCTATTCTATACTTCGGGCACCACGGCACTCCCCAAGGGGGCACTCCTTTCCCACTATAACCTGCTGAGTATGGGCAGGAACCTCATGTCCGTCGATCCGTGCTTTGAGACGGACGATTTCGTCTCCTATCTTCCGTTTGCGTGGATCGGAGAGCAGATGATGTCGATTTCATGCGGCCTCCAGATCGGATTCACCATCAATTTCCCTGAGGACCCCGACACGGCCCAGGAAAACACCCGTGAGATCGGCCCCCATGTGATGTTTGCCCCCCCACGCCTGTACGAGCAGATGACCCGCACGGTTCAGGTGAAGTACCTGGACGCCACCTGGATCAAGAGAAAGGTTTTTGAGCTGGCAACCAAGATAGGTTACCACGTTGCCGATCTCAAATTCGAGAAAAAGCCGGTCCGATTCTACTGGAAATGTCTCCACTGGCTGGCGTATATCGCCATGCAAGAGAAACTCAAGGATCACCTGGGACTGTCCAGAGTCCGCTATGCGTATTCCGGAGGCGCTGCTATGGGCCCTGATCACTTCCGTTTTTTCCACGCTCTTGGAGTGAATTTGAAGCAGATATACGGACAGACGGAAATCGCGGGCATTTCTGTGGTCCATCGAGATGGGGACATCAAGTTCGACACGGTCGGCGTTCCAATTACGGGCACCGAGGTGAAGATTGCTGAGGACGGGGAGATTGTCTCTAAGAGCTCTTCTGTCTTCCTCGGATACTACAAGAACCCTGAGGCGACCGAAGAGACGCTGCGGGACGGCTGGCTCTATTCGGGCGACCAGGGGTTTATTGATGAAGACGGTCACCTCGTGGTCTTTGATCGTTCCAAGGATGTGATGACGTTGAGGGACGGACGGCCGTTCTCCCCGCAGTACCTTGAAACGCGTCTGAAATTCAGCCCCTATTTGAAAGATTCGTGGGTCATTGGCAACGAGCGTGATTATGTGGTGGCAGTCACCTGTATTGACTATATGGTGGTTGGCAAGTGGGCCGACGAAAAGAAGCTTACCTACACGAGCTACCCGGAGCTTTCACAGAAGCCCGAGGTGTACGGGTTGGTCCAGAAACAGATCCAACAAGCCAACAAAGATTTACCAGAGGTGGCGAGGGTGAGGAAGTTCATCAATCTTTACAAGGAATTTGATCCGGACGACGATGAGCTCACAAGGACCCGGAAACTGCGCCGCGCCTTTGTGGAAGAAAGGTACGAGGACATCGTTGAAGCCCTTTACTCTGACGGAGATGTGGTTCATATTGACACGACCATTACGTATGAGGATGGGCGCAAGTCTCATATCAAAACCGATCTTCATATAAGAAATGTCAGCGATGGCTGACATTTGGTCATTTGTCATTGGTCATTAGTCACTGGTATTAACTTCCGACGCCAGATACCGGATGCCCAATGCCTGATACAGAATACTGTAGAGGCAACTGATAGAAATCGTGGCGGGTATCATACCTCAGCCAGGCAGCCCAATGACCAGTGACTGATGACCAGTGACTAATTGATAGTGACCAGCGACTGACAAGGAGCGTATCCTGTGGAACTTTTTCTGATGACCCTGACGACGGGGATCATGGTAGGAGGCATCTATGCCCTCATAGCCCTTGGGTGGGTCTTGATCTATAAGTGTTCGGGCGTGCTGAATCTGGCCATGGGAGAGTTGACCCTTATTGGTGCCTACGTTTCCCTGAGCTTCTATGCCATGGGCGTCCCTTTCCTCCTGTCGCTCCTTTTCTCGCTGATTATCGGCTTTGTTCTCGGGATCCTGACTGAAAGGATCTTCCTGGACAGGCTGATCGGAGAGCCTATCCTGTCGGTCATCATGGTAACCGTGGGCCTGTCTTTCTTCTTTAAGGGGTGCGTTGAGCTCCTGTGGGGAACGGACACCCAGGTCTTCGCACCTCCGGTCTTTCCGCTGGAACCGATTCACATCGGGCCTCTGATCATCGGTCAGGTTTATTTGTGGAGCTTTGTTGCTGCCATTATTCTTCTGGGCGTGTTTGTGGCATTCTTTCAATACACCCGCTGGGGTCTGGCCATGCAGGCCACGGCTGATGATGAGATGGCTGCGCTGTCGTTAGGGGTCAGTGCCCGGTTTGTCTATGCCACTGCCTGGGCCATTGCTTTCATGGCTGCCGGCGTAGGGGGCACCCTGTTGGGAAACATCAACGGCTTGAACATTTCTGTAAGCCACCTCGGTCTACTGGTTCTGCCTGCTGTTGTGCTCGGGGGCCTCAATTCAGTCCCCGGGGCTATTGTGGGCGGCATAATCATTGGTGTATTGCAGAACTTCAGCGGCGC
>JAFDFO010000163.1 GCA_019309815.1 Deltaproteobacteria bacterium | reverse complement strand
TTCTGCATTGATATTTTCGCGCTTGATGTTCTTTATCGTCCCCTCGTTAATCATTTTGTCCTTCAAGAGCATCATATGAGCGTCGAGGATATAAACATGATCCCTGAACTCCTGGGGCACGTCGTCGATAACACGCTTCAGTTGTTTCTGCGCTTTCTTGACAGCGGCCCTGAAACGCTTCACTTCACCAGGGATGTTCTTGTTCTCGATAAAGCGTTTTTCCACAACTTCGACACTTTCCTGCTCCACAAGATAGGCCTTGCCAATGGAAATCCCCGGCGATCCTGCGATACCCTGAAGCGTCAAGTTGAGCGCAGATTGCGTTTCTTGTCTGGTTGTACTGTCAGACATACCTACATTTCTCCAAAGCCGGTCTCAATGAGTCGAGCAATATCGTTTAATATCTTCATGTCACCTGGGTCGGTGATTCTCACAGCGATTTCCACGCCACAAGGACAGTAGAGGGCTATGATATCAAGTAAGCTGGTCGCGTCCACTTCCTCCCCGTCCTTGCCAATATAGACGTTGGAACGGGCTTCCTCAGCCAATTTGGCAATTTTGGCCGCAGCACGCGCGTGCAGCCCAAGTTCGTTTGAAATGACCACCTTGCGATTCAACTTCATGTTGATAGAGGCCTTCGCTGTATAAAACAATCAATTATAACTACGTTTTCGAGGATTTCAAGGGGAAATTTGCCGCCTACGTCAAGACTACGGCGGACGGTTCGACCCTTCGCCAAGCTCAGGACAGGCAAGCTTCCGCCTTCGCCGAGGCTACGGCGCGACCCCTCGACAAGCTCGGGGCAAGCAAGCTCACCGCAGGCAGGCCGGCGGACTAGGAACGTTTGTCCAAGGATCTTTCGTGGTAGAGCCTGGCCTGATGCATGAAGGCTTCGATTCGGGTGAGCAGGTTGGTCTCCTGCTGGGCGTCATAGACAGCATGCAACACAGGAAGGTTCTTGTAGTCCCTCAGTGCGTTGTTGAAGATAGAGACCGTCACATTGCCGAGCATGCAGTTGAGCACAAAGAGATTGCATATTCCGCTGGCTCCTGAGGCGGCGAACTGCCTCACTCGGGTCGTAAAGGTGGCAAGGATCGGATCGATATCATAATATATGAAGGGGGCAGTCTCATCCAGAATTGTGCGAGCGTCGAGAGTGCCAAAAGGCCGTAGCGCTTCAGGCATTTGTCTTTCCATCCGCCCAACGCAGGACATGAGCCACCGGTCGCGCAAGAAATAGTAAAGAGCAGCGCCGAGCTTTCTCTCCTTCAACTGATTTCTCGCATAGTAGTGCTGGGAGAAGAGTGTATAACAGTTCGTTACGGTGAGGCCGTGTATCGTGACCTCTGCGCCGAGTTCTTCGAGCGTTCGAATGAGGTCATGATTGGCCCAGCGATTCAGCACAGTGTAAAACTCTCCCAGGATGCCAATCGTCGGACGCCTTTCGGATCTGTCAGCCGGGATTGCCTGCAGGCGCTTGACGCCCCGCCTTAAGGCTGAAAGTACGTTGCGGTTTGACCATGTGGGCTTGCCGTTTGTCTCGGCCATGGCCATGACAACATCCTGCATGGCAGATTCAAAAACACGGTCGGTTTCTCCCGGGGTTGTTTCATAGGGACGGGTATGGAGTCGCAGCCTCTCGAGGACCTCACCGGCCATCCATCCCTCCCAAAGCAATGAGATGAAGCGCAGACCGAAAAGCCCGGAGAACTCGTCAAGGCGGGGTGAGGTCAAGGGCGCAATGACCGGGATCTGGGGCAGTCCCATGCGCCTGAAAAGGTCGGCGTATCCAATACCGTATTGCGAGAATCTGCAGGCTCCATCATAGTTTGCCATCCACACGGCGGTTCGGTCAGGATCGAATGCCGAGTGGCGAGTCATCTTCACGAAATCCCCGCAGCTGACGACAAAGGGATGGCACTCCTGGCCGGAGGTCACCTGACGCCCAAGGTATTCGCTTTCCTCATCCGGCTTTGGGAGAATCCTGGCTTCCACCCCACTCGCCTGCATGGCGGCCTGTATCACAGCGGAAAAGGCCTGGGAGACATAAGGAAAATGAACAACCCGGTTTTCCAGGTGTCGTATCAAATAAGGGTTCGGGCCCCATCGGTCAAGGCTTCTCGGCTTTCCCTTTGTCACCAGTGTGAGTGGCCTGGATGATCGCCTGGGCGGGGTGCTTGGTGCATCGAGGGTGTCCAGGAACGCCTCCATGCGTGTCACCATGCCGGCGTCGCCTGTGTGCTCATCGACTTCCAGGGTCAGGTGAGGCTTGCCGGCAATCTCAGCATCCATGTATTTCATGAGAAAGGAATCAGGCCCGCATCCGAAGTTGGTAAGCAGCACCGGAAAGAGGCGCTCATCTGACCGTATCAGGAAAAGAGCCTTCATGAGATCGCGCGTATTCTTCCAGACCACGTTGTCATAGTGGGCAGGAAGGGAGACGTCGTCTATGGGAAGCAAGTCGTAAGGGATCGTGAGATGGCCAGAGCGCCGGAGTTTTCTAGCAAGATGCAGGTTCAAGCCCTCGTCATATATGTTGTGACATTTGCCCATGAGAACGAGGGCCCGCTGATCGGGTCCCAAAGAAGCCAAAATGTCCTCACCGCGCATTTCACGCCACTCGTCAAAGCGTCGCTGGGCCCTATTGGCTGCAGCCAAGGCCTCTTTGATTCGCCCGGAGCCATGTCCCAGGGATTTGCCAAGCGCCATGAGCGAGCGGTTCGTCTCGTTTTCATGTCGGCTACGATGCAGAATTGGTGCAAGCAGCTTCACCTTAGAGCCCATGGAGGCCCGTGCCATGTAGGGCATGGACTGGATGTACGGACAATTGAAACTCCGAAGTTCTTTGTCGGACGTCTGCAGGTGGTCCACTTCACACGCCAGGAGTACTTTGTCTGCTCCTTTGGACAGGAGGTCACATATATGCCCATAGACGGTCTTTATGGGATAGCATGTTTCCGACGGAACATATGAAAGACCAGCCTCTACCGACCTTTTGTTGGTTTTATCCGAAAGAACCATGGGATGACCAAGTGTGCTGAAAAAGGCATGCCAGAAAGGAAAGTAGTCGTAGAAAGTGAGTGTCCTAGGGATGCCAATCACAGGTCCTGACCCCTTCTCGGCGGAAGCCTCCTCGTCAAAGCCATGCATGAGATGCGTGTCCCGTTCGTGAAACAGGTCGGGCAGGTGGCTGAAGAGCGTAGGATCGGACACCTTTTCATACCGGCCGCAAAGGCTGCCGTAGTAGGACTGGAGCTTATTCTCTACATAGATCTGATGAATCCGGCAAAGGTTTGGACATTTTGAGCACTCAAATGTCTTGATTTCATACGGACGGTCTTTCAGGAGGAACCCGGCAAAACGCGTTGAGGACGTGGCACGTTCGCTGGCGGCCAGGGCTGCACCAAGGGCGCCGGTGACATTGTGATGCTCAGAGATAGCCAAAGGCTTGCCGAGGATGTTTTCAAAAGCGGTTGCCACACTCTGGTTGGCAGCCACGCCTCCTTGAAACACGATCCGGTCCCCGATCTTCCTGGTGCCAACCACCTTCTCCAGATAGTTGTGTGCAATGGCGTATGAGAGCCCTGCGGTCAGATCGTTCAGGCCATACCCGGCCTGTTGGTGGTGAATGAGGTCCGATTCCATGAATACCGTACAGCGTGCCCCAAGATCGGCTGGTGTTTTCGAGCCAAACGCCAGTTCGCTGAATGTCTTCTGAATAGGAATTTTCAGACGAGCGGCCTGTTCCTCGAGAAACGAGCCAGTCCCGGCTGCACAAACCTTGTTCATCTCAAAATCGACGACTTGCTTTTGTTCGCATCTGATGAACTTGGAGTCCTGCCCTCCGATCTCGATGATAGTGTCCACTTTCGGCTCAAGATGAAGGGCCGCTCGTGCCTGCGCCGAGATTTCATTAATGACTACATCTGCTCCCACAAAATCGCCTATGAAGTAGCGCCCGCTTCCGGTCACACCCACACCACGAACACGCACGTTAGATCCGATCTGTTTTGCCATCTCTTCAAGACCGGCCCGCACGGTTTCAACCGCTTCTCCTCGGGTATGCCAATACTGCTTAGCAATCAGGCGCCCCTCTGTGTCTGTGAGCACGATGTTTGTGCTCACGGCGCCCACATCAATGCCTAAAAAGGCCTCGACGCTTTCTCCAGGCTCGATTCCGTAATAGTGATCCGACGTTTCGCGGTCGGCTTTGGTCGGAACCAGCGGCTGCAAATGCGCCACATTCCTTCGACCTTGCGCTGTTTCCAGGGCCACCTCCACACTTTGGCTCAACTGTTTGGTGGACACGATTTGGCCACGGCCTCCTTCAGCGGCCATCAAGGCAGACCCGAGAGCCCCCATGATCATGAAATGCTCCGGAATGATCAGCTCTTCCTGGCTAAGGCCCAAGAGATCCTCAAAGGCCTTGACGACGCCCGGGTTGGCTGCAACGCCTCCCTGGAACACAATCGGTTTCGGAAATGACTTCCCTTTGCCCAGGTTCGTTATGAAGTTTCGGGTCAGTGCGAAGCACAGCCCCGCAACGATGTCAGTTTTTGCGGTTCCTTCCTGCTGGAGGTGAACCATGTCGCTCTTGGCAAAGACACTGCATCGGCCGGAAATCCTGGCCGGATGTTTGGAACGTACGGCCAGGGCGCCAAGGTCCTCAATCGTCATGCCAAGTCGCTCCGCCTGCAAGTCAAGAAACGATCCGGTTCCAGCAGCGCAGACTTCATTCAGAGCGTGGTCCTTGACATAGGGGTCTCCGCTCTCCGAGTCCCGGCGCAGAAAGACCAACTTGGAATCTTGTCCGCCGATTTCGATAATGGTGCGGGTGCTGGGGTAAAAATGACAGGTGGCCTTGGCTTGCGTCACTATCTCATTGATATCCTCTACTTTGAGTATACGGCCCAACAGCTTTCGACCACTTCCTGTTGCGATAATCCCACGAAGCCTATTGAAGTCATCGCCGAGCTCATTGAGAGCGTCCCGCAGAACGACCAGCGGGCGGCCCTCTGTACGTCGATATAGGGCAGCCCGCATCTCTCTGGTCTCATCAATCACGACAAGGTTGAGACTGAC
>JAFDFO010000162.1 GCA_019309815.1 Deltaproteobacteria bacterium | reverse complement strand
TCACATTTTGGCATCTCAGCTTCAGGCCATCTTTGCCCGATGCCTCATTCGCAAAATCCGCGAAATAGCTAGCTATTCCTGTGGTTTTGCTCAATCGGATCGGACAAATCCGACCCAAATCTGAGCGCCAATTCTGCGAACTTATTCTTGAGCGAGCCCTTAGTCCGCCTTACGGCTGCACTCACCTATCGTCAACAACGCCACCGGATCGCGCAAGGTGTTGCTCAATCGTTTCAGCCTCCACCAGTCTGATCGTGGTGTGAAGGCCCAGTATCTCCAGAATCTGCTCCCCCAGGTGCCTCAGCATGCCTTCCAATACCTTGACTTCGTCCGAGAAAACAGCGTCATTGACCTCGAGCCATATCTCGATCATGTCTTGGTAATTCTCTCTGTACAGATGGATCAAGAAACGGGGAGAGAAATTCTGTGCAATACGATCTATGATCCGGCCAATCTGGGCGGGATGTACTTTGACACCCCGAATGGTAAGGACTTCTCCGCTGTAGCCCGTGATCCCTGACATGCGCATGAGGGTCCGGCCACATGGACAAGCTCTGGTCATCTTAGATGCAAGATCGCCTGTCTTGAATCGGATAAGGGGAAAGGCCTTTGCAGTCAACGTGGTTAGTACGACTTCTCCCTCTTCGCCCGGGGCGCATGGAGTGTTTTCATCGACATTCACAATTTCGACCAGGAAATGGTCTTCAGAGATATGCAACCCGTCCTTTTCCATGCATTCATAAGCAATCCCCGGCCCCGTGACGTCGCTCAGCCCGTACGCAGCTGTCACGTCAACTTCCAAAGTCGACTCCAACCCGTTTCGGACTTCCCGTGGCAGCGCCTCTCCTACGACCATCATGGCCTTTAAGGCAAGGGCGTCGGCCTTCGTGCCGGTGGTCTTCATCACCTCAATCATATGCATGGCGTAAGAGGGCGTTGTCAGCAGCACTGAAGTCTTGTAATCCTCCATGGCCATAAGTTGTTTTGAAGTGCTCATATGAGACATGGGCATCACCGAAGCCCCGATTTCTTCGGCACCCTCTTTCAGAGCCCGACCCCAATTCAACAGACCGGGGTTCAAGCAGATCTGAACGACATCCGTATCCACCGCTCCACCTGCCGTCAGGAAACGGGCAGTGAGCGCACTTCTTATTTTGAGATCGCTTTTAGTGTAACCGACCACCACTGGCTGGGGCGTTGTACCTGTTGAAGAGCTAATCCTAACAATGTCGCGAAGGGGCAGGGCGAACAAACCGTAAGGGTAATTGCTACCAAGATCTTCTCGCGTCGTAAAAGGGAGTTTGTGGATATCGCCCACAGAACCCAACGCACCAGGATCGATATCAGCAGCATCAAACTGTTTCTTATAGAACGGGACGTTCTTATAGGCCCGATTCAGTGTGCTCTGGAGCCGTTCCAGTTGTAGTTGTTCGACGTCTTCTTCCTTCATCTGCTCGTTTTCGTCATCCCAAAATCTCAAGGCCGTTCCCTCCCTTCCCAGAATGTCTTGTAGTCCTTGCCAAGATAGGCTCGTTTTACATCAGCATCATTCATGAGTTCATCAGAGGGTCCTTGCAGGACGACTCTGCCGGTTTCCAAAACGTAACCACGATCGGATATCCTGAGAGATGCCCGAGCGTTCTGCTCAACCATCAATATCGTCATACCAGTCTTGCGAAGCTCGGAAATGGTGTTCATGATGTCCCTTACAACCAGAGGGGCAAGGCCCATGGAAGGTTCGTCCAATAGCAGAAGTTTCGGCCTCGCCATGAGGGCTCGTCCAATGGCGAGCATCTGCTGCTCCCCACCGGAAAGGGTTCCTGCAATCTGCCCGGAGCGCTCTTTGAGACGAGGAAACAGCTGAAAGACCCAGTCTAAATCCGCGTCAATCGCTTTCTTTTCTTTCTTTTTATAGCGCAGAAATGCTCCTAACTCCAGGTTCTCCATGACGGTTAGAGGACCAAATATCTGCCTCCCTTCGGGGACCTGACTGATCCCGGCTGCTACCACCTTCTCGGGGCGGAGCCCGGTGATCTTCTTGTTCTCGAAGTCGATCTCACCTTTAGCGCGACGGATGAGCCCGGATATGGTGTTCAGGATAGTCGTTTTCCCTGCGCCATTTGCACCGATCAGCGAAACGATTTCACCCCCTTGGACATGAAGCGATACATTGTCAAGGGCTCTAATATGACCGTAGTAGGCGTGAAGGTTTTTCACCCTAAGCATCATTACCTCGCAAAGCTCGGAAAATGGACGGCACAGCAATAAGCTCCAGGTGCAAGACGCGGCGGAACGCCGCAAATGGACTTTTTGCAAAGCCGTCAAGCATAGGCCTCATCTCCCAGGTATGCCGAGACGACTTCAGGGTCGTCCTGCACCTCTCGTGGTGTGCCTTCAGCGATTTTCATTCCATAGTTCAGCACGACAATCTCATCAGAAAGTTCCATGGCCACTTCCATATTGTGTTCTACCAACAAGATGGTGACTCCGGTGTCTCGGATCTTCAGAATGAGCTCACACAGGGACTGGGCTTCAGCAGTGTCAAGCCCCGAAGCCGGTTCATCCAACAAGAGAAGTTTCGGTTCGGTGGCCAGGGCTCTGGCAATCTCCAGATAACGCTGGAGGCCGAACGGAAGCCCGGAGGAATCTTCATGGGCCCGCTGGTCCAGTCCCACAAACTCGAGGAGCTCCAAGGACTGATTGACAATCTCGTGCTCCTCCCCGCGCGCCGCCGGCAACCTCAATGCATTTGCAAATACGCCGGTCTTGGTCCTGGCATGCCGACCCAGCATGACGTTCTCAATGACTGACATGTTTTCAAAGAGTTCAACATTTTGAAACGTGCGGGCGATCCCTCTCTGGGTAATGATATGGGGCTTATAGCCATCAATCCTTTGCCCCAGGAACGAGATGGTTCCTTCGGTGAGAGGTTCAACACCTGTGACAATGTTATAGAGCGTCGTCTTACCTGCACCGTTTGGACCAATCAAAGACTTGATCTGACCCTGGGTAACGGTGAATGAAACGTCGGCCAGGGCGCTCAGGCCCCCAAAGGATTTGGTAACATTTTCAATTTGAAGCATCTTGTCCATGATGGAGGCTCTTTCTAACACAGTCCACAATGGAGTCAATATTTGCATGAGAGCTATTCAAGAAGATAGCGAAATAATAGGGACCGCCGGAGTTGTTCTCAATATATCCCGCCCTCGTCTTAATGCCCCTTAAACTACCGGTTTTGTACAAGAGAGTTCCCTCGCGCACCAGGAGGGCACGGTGCGGCTCAAAATGTTTCAAAACAGATAGCATATCAAGGGGGGAGAGCCGGTTTTCTCTGGAAATTCCGGATCCTTCTGCAATCTGAACATCACTGAAACCCAAGACC
This sequence comes from Deltaproteobacteria bacterium, assembly GCA_019309815.1. Taxonomy (GTDB): domain Bacteria; phylum Desulfobacterota; class Desulfobacteria; order Desulfobacterales. The sequence goes on along the minus strand of JAFDFO010000162.1, from coordinate 5,963 downwards.
TCCCGGCAATAGTTGGAAAACACATCCACCCCTTTGGCAAGCGTACCGGGCGGGCCATGTACCTGTGCGCCAAGCGCAAGGAGAATCTGGTTGGCCATAAAATTATTGGAGAACTCAAGCATCTTCTTCACGGCCTGATCCAGGGTGAAGACAGAGTGGTAAACGTATATCAATGTATCGCCAGGTGCCACCACGCCAGCGCGCATGTCGCCCTGATACACCTTTCCGTTTTCCTTCAGAAAGTGTGCCAATATCTCCCCGGCGTAAAGCGCCGCTTCATGTCTGTGGTGGGAAAAGGTGTACCGGCCGGTGTCCAGGCCAAGTTGGCGGATCTTCTGGCGTCCAAGGGGTGTTATGGGAGTCTGGGGCTCTGCTGAGACAATTCGGCCAGTACCATCCCGTTTAAAGAAGACAGTATTGAAGTTGGCACATAATGCACCGTTAGGCGCATCATACGGATTGGTGGAGGACCCAACCCCCGGAATAATGTCATCTGCAAAATAGGTATCGTCCAGGACAAGATCATTCAAGCCCTGAAGCTTGGGGGCCAGGGCTTTGGCAATTTCCTGCCACACCTCTGAGATAAGAAGTGGGTCTCCGTACCCCTTTACCTTCAGGTTCTGGTCGCAGTCCAGGTAAAATTCGGTACGGAATCTGTATGATTTCCCAAAATGATCAATCGCAGCAAGGCCTGTCAGAATCTTCAGGGTTGAGGCAGGGACGCATTTCCTGGTTGCATTCTTACTGTAGATGATGCGGCCGTCAGGTCCTGCCACCAGCAGGGCGTCCCGTGAAGAGATTTGGCTCAAAAGACAGGGGGGTAGTTCAGCGTTCGCAGCGAGGAAAGTGTGAGAGGCCTGTGTGGTCGCAGGGTGGAATAACCACGCGACGCAGAGCAGCAGGATGAGACTCCACGAAGTCAGCATTTCTTTCAGAGTTCTGGAAGGGGGTTTGGTGGACACTTTATTTGCCTTCGCCTGAATACCCTGCAGCTTGACTTCGACGAGCTCAGTCGAGTCGCTGCGGGGAGCTTCATTTATTTGGAGAAACATGATCATAGCACAAGGGCGGCGGCACAAACCGAGTCGCATAATTCATTGAAATCATAGGAACTCGCATATGGTGAGTCAAGGAAAAAGCAACCAACCCAGTAGCTCCAGCAGAGAGTTGTACTTCCCGCTATATGTCAGCCTGAGGTCAATGGCCTGCCCGGATCTCGCAAGGGCCATCCTGCCGAGCTGCATGGTATTAGTTGCTGACGCGGAGTTCGGATAAGAGATATGAAAGTGATATCGAAGGCGTTTAGGGGGAGTGTCGGTCAAAGATTATAGCAGAAAGCTGGAGTTCGGCTACTTCAAACATAGTTTCTTGTAATCTTACATTCACAGTCGTTTGGCCTGAAGCAAGGCCCGCAGTTCAAGATATGAAACCCTTATCGTAGGGATTTCAGCAGGCATGGCGGTAGCGTACTCCTACCTTCATTATCCTATCCGGAATCCTATATCCGATACTCTTATACTCTATTTTATCTATCTGCTGATACAGTTGAACATCCTGGAATTGGAAGGAAGGCAGTTCGTTTCGATTTGCTTTTGCAAAGGTGAGATATCTTGGCGCGGCGAGAGTGAACGAAAACTTAAACAATCATTGGGGTGCAAAACTACGCATAGTTTCTTGTGATCTTGGATTCACAGTAATGCGATCAGAACGACAGCTGATACCTAAACCTTTCGAGACGTAATCCTCAGATGCCGTCAGAAACCGCAGAGAACCGATTAAATACCGCAAATCTTCTCATTAGGGGGAGTGTATACCATAGGTTGTGTATTGTTGACTTCTTATGGTCAATCAGATCTAAAGAATAGGATAATCATTGTTTAGTTTGTTCATCGCCATAAAGATCCATATCCGGATGATGTTTTTCAGCACATTCAGGGCAAATACCGTGGCTGAATTCAGTATCAGAATGTTCATGAATATATGATTCAATCTGATTCCAGTAACCTTTGTCATCACGAATTTTTCTGCAATGTGAGCAAATGGGTAAAAAGCCCTGCAATGTTTTCACCTCTGATAGGGTCTTTTGAAGATCCGCAACTAATTTGCCCCGTTCTTCTTCCACCCGCTTACGCTCAACTATCTCTTTCTCCAACTCCTTCTTACTTATGAGCGTTTTCGCCCAGCCACGCATGACGCGAAACGCAACAAACCAGACGATGATCAGAAGTGGGATGAGCAAAAGCACAAACACGGCACGCAGGAGGGTTTGCCGCTGCTGATTTTGCAGATTCATGCTGGCGATAACGGAAAGATCGGCATTTAAGTTTGTCATCCCCCGAGCGTAAATTCTTTTTTGCTTTTCATACTCATCGCTAAACAATAGCATCTTCGCTTCGTCTGCGCGGCCCTGGCGAATCAAATCAAAGCCCTGGTTTTCCATAGCCACAAGTTTAATGTTGGCAGCGTCGGTCTGAGCAGCCGCTTCATCGTTGTAAGCCGTAGGTGCGAGCCTTATAGCCTTTTTAATAGCTGCAGCTAATTGCGGCTCAAAAATACGGTATCGCTTCTCCCATCGTAGATCGCCCGTCGCTGCTGCCATACGCGCAGACATGGTCAACACTTCGTCAAGATGTATGATAATGCCACGCAATTCCTCGGTTTGAGAATTCCGTTCTCTTGTAATTTTGTTCTCTTCGTATGAATTCCACACGGCCCAACCCAACAATATCAGTGCCGCACAGGTCGCTGAAAGTACGACTGTCAGGAAAGTAATCGCATTTCTTTGTGAACCATTCTCACGTATCATCGTCAGGACCTCGTCAAATTTGGTCTATGTTTTGAATTGAATTGCTTTCACAGGATAGAAGGTTAAAATTATTAACTTGGAATTTTTATTATCAATATTTATTCAAGTAGGTCAGAAAGAGTGCTCCGTGGTTTGGGTATTCTTGCATCATTCATAAATTCCGAATGATGGAGTATACATTTGATATTCATAACTCGGACGGAAACCATGTCTTAGCATAGTGCTCGGTGGAATCAGCCTGAGTTTGTGTGCAGCCCGTGAAGAAAAGTGAGGACCGCTGGAGAGTGGAGCTTGAGCACTGCCACTTCATTACCGCTGCCCCGGCTTGGGATTTACCTTTGTGCGAGTTTGGCGAGATTGTATATTGGATTAACCTATCAAAAGCGGCGACACTATGCAAGAATGAACATCCTAGGGAACCAGAAAAGCACAGGAAAATGGTAGGTTGAGTTCTTGTCCAGAGAGCTGGGACCGTTGCCAACCCGACCCAAGACTGGATTCTTGCTTTCTTTACAGAGTCGTGAGAATTGAGGGCCCAGAATATTTCAAGGTTTCCCCTGGCCAATCTCTTATTTTCTCAGAAGCATGATGGTTACTTGTTATCCTTAGTCTGGAGTCGATGAATCTCAGCAAATCTTCCTGACTGAAGATATGAGTAGCTAATCTATTGCTCAACCAAATCATGCTCAACAAGGTAGTCATGTGCCACCTCGGAGGGTTCCATCTTATTGATGTCAACTTTGGCATTGAGATCTTGCCACACCTTCTGACAGTTGCCGACCATGTCGGGCGCGGCGGGCTTGCCTCCTCCCGGAAACGTATGAACCAGTCCATTAAGGACGTCGGCGATCTCGGGATATTTTTTCAATACCTCTTGTCTTACGTAGGGCGTCAGATCGTACGGAGGAAAGAAGGACCTGTCATCGGGGTAAACATGCCAACCATATTTGACAATTGAAGCGTCCGTACCAAAGACCATGGCAACATGGGTCTGTCTTTCTTTTAGGGCGATCAATGAAGTCCCGGGCGTGCCGGTTCGGAGTGTCCTTCTGTTAATTTTAAAGTCATAGAACTTCTCCAAAGCGGGGAGGCCGTCCGGCCGCGTGGAGAACTCGAAATTCACGAAGGTCTGGATGTCTTTTGCCTTCGTTCGATAGAGATTTGCCAAATCGGATAAGGTTGACACGTGGTATTCGTCGGCAAATTTCGGCCAAGATGCCAGGGCATAGGTGTTATTGTTCCACATGGGATTCAGCCAGATGAAGTGGTTCTTCTCGTCCTCTTTCTTTACACGTTCATAGAGCTGGTTGTGATCAATGCCCGGTTTGAACTCGCGCTTGAGGTGAATCATCCAGGCTGTGCCGGTATAATCAGCACAGATGTCAATGTCACCGGATTCCATGCCCGCCCTGAGTGCCATGGAGGTCAGATCAGATCTGAGATCAACCCTGAATCCGCGATTCTCCAACAGTTGTTTCATCAGTTGACCAGCGATGTATTGCTCCGTAAAATTTTTGCTTCCCACAGTGACTCTCTTTTCCGTCGGCTCCCCATGGAGTGACCCCACCGGGATGATGACAAATAACAATACAGCAACAATGATTTGAACGGTCAACTTGCGCATCTCTTTCTCCCTTACAGTAAACCCCCTCTGCCTCTCCTGCTTCAGAGAATCTCCGCCCCGATCTTGAGACCTCGTGGCGTCATCCATTGTTCTATACGTTCCAGGACAAAACCGAGCGTGATGGCCATAGCGGCTGTTGGGGCAGCTCCCTGGAGGATGATGAGAGCCTCCCTGGCAAATACCCCTGTCAGCGTGATCTTCCCTAAACCCGTCCCGCCAACCAGCACAGCCAATTCAGCAGTTCCCACAGTGATGACCGTCGAGATTCTAATGCCGGCCATGATGACGGGTCTGGCCAGTGGAAGTTCTATCTTGCGGGCGATTTGCATTCGAGTGAGGCCCATGCCTCTAGCAGCCTCAATGATTGCAGGGTCGATTGCTTTGATGCTCGCATAGGCATTACGCAGAATCGGCAGGATACCGTATATAACAAGTGCTACTATGGCTGACTGGAGACCGAAACCGAGCATTGGGGCCATAATGGCAATGATGGCCAAGCTGGGTATGCTCTGTCCAACACTGGCTCCGCCAATAACAGGAAGTGCCAGTTTTTCAAGGCCTGGTCGAGTAACCAGAATGCCGAGAGGAACACCAATAGCGCTTGCGATGACAACGGCTATGAAGACCATCTTGAAATGATCCCATGCGCTGTAAAACACATCGCCATAACTGAACGTCGTGTAGATCCCAACCTTGCCCAGGCTGGTGACCCAGATGGTAGCGCCAAGAAGAAATACCAACAGGCTTATGAGAATAATGTGATGTCTCATGGGGATGGCTCCATGTTAACGGCTTCTTTCAGCGCCGTCTGGATTGACTCAAATGTCACCACACCCTCCAGTCTGTTCGAGGAATCGACGATGGCCAGCACGTTTAATCCAGAGGTCAACATAAGCGAAAGAGCTTCACTCAGAACAGCATACCTTGACGCGGTAACCACTGAGGTTGTCATGGCACCTTTCACTTTGTCGCCCTTTTCCAGGTCTGAGAACCGTACCCACCCCTTAAACCTTTCTTCAGCATCAATAACAGCGAGGCAATCTGTTCCGTGTTGCTTCATCCGCTCCCCGGCGATGGCCGTATTCTCGTCCGCATTCACAGTCGGGGTATCCCCTTTCATAACCTCCTGAGTGCGAATCAGCTGCAAACCTTTCAGGGCGCGGTCAGTCCCAACAAAACTGGCTACGAACTCATCTTTTGGTCTGAAAAGCAAATCAGCAGGCGGTGCGTGTTGGATAAGTCGCCCTTCATTCATGAGGGCAATCTTATCCCCCATCTTGATTGCCTCATAGATATCATGAGTCACAAATATGATGGTTTTCCGGATCTCCTGCTGGATCTTCAAGAGCTCATTTTGCAGGTCCACCCGCGTGATGGGATCGATAGCCCCAAAGGGCTCGTCCATTAAAAGGACTGGAGGGTCTGCTCCCAATGCCCGGGCTACACCTACCCGTTGGCGTTGGCCGCCGGACAGCTCGCGAGGATACTTGTCCATGAATTCGTGAGGATCCATTTTTAAGAGCTCCAGCAATT
>JAFDFO010000161.1 GCA_019309815.1 Deltaproteobacteria bacterium | reverse complement strand
TCAAGAAAGGTTGAGCACGAAGAGCGGATCCGTGCAGCCAGGGTGGAGCGTATTGTCCATGCACCGATTTCCCACGCCACGGTCATTGGATAGCGTCATAAAGCAGACATCCGCCTTTACAATCTGTAAAAAATGGCGACACCAACCCCCATGGGAAAATATCGAATGCCAAGAATGCCAGTAAACATGGGCAGTATTGTCAGGTTGTTAGGCTGGAAGTGGTTCCCCCAGGTGTTGGCACGACACTTGCTAATTCCTCCCCCAATGTCAGGAAATAAGGGTGCACAGTGAAGGCGGAACACTGGAAATTCGTGAGACCGGGCCCTGTGTTGCTGGATCAGTGTGTTAAATGGCCGGAGTTTCACAGCTTTCCAGTGTGTGAGTTTGGGGAGGAACGATTGAACGGGGAGTCGCGTCTGCCATCATTTGTCAGGGTCATGAGCCCTTACGGCGTCTGGCATGATCCCTATAATCGCCTTTGTGGTTATGACATAACCTATTCTTTTTTATTGTAATTCAGCCAATTCAGTGGTATAGGAAACCATTACTCATATTGGAAAAGGAGGTGACAACATGAGCGAGGGAAAATCCATTAAACTGCTCTTGGTCGATGACGAGGTGGACTTCCTGAAGTCCCTCTCCGAGCGGCTTTCCCTAAGAGATTTTGAGGTTACCACGGCCTCTGAAGGGAAACAGGCCATCAAGGCTGCAAAGAAAGGTCATTTTGATGTAGCCATCCTGGACCTGAGGATGCCTGGGATGGACGGTACGGAGGTTCTCAAAGGTCGATTCCGCAGTAGAGGCCGGGAAGCTGGGGGCGTTCGGCTATCTGGAAAAGCCGTACGAGTTTGATAACCTTGTTGGTATGCTCAAGGATGCCTACACGGCAAGACTCAAGAAGAAGTTCGAACATGACAAGAAACGTATGGAAGACATCGAATTTCTGTCCATGGGATCGAGTCCGATGAGCATTCTGGCTTCTCTGAGGCGTTTGGACGACGAAGAGAAATAGAATACACGTCGACCTAATACCAACGCATTCAGTATTTGGAAATCTCTTTCGAAACAGGAAAGGAGGGAGGAATGCCAGATGAGTAAGTTCCTCAGATCTCCATGGCTCGAAGTGAACGTGATGTTATTTGTACTAATTCTATCCTATGCAGGTTTGGCATTAATCGGCTGGGGAGCGGAGACACCGCCCGGGGGGATGTCTGGTAGCGCTATTTTCGGATACCTGTTAGGGTTCTTTTTTCTGAGTTTTGCCATCGCCCTGGTCGCCGTTATTGGCGGAATTGGCGGGGGCGTTTTATTCACCCCCTTTATGCTGGCTTTTACATCCGTCGACAGTCTCATCATCAGGGCAACAGGCCTTATCGTGGCCATGTTCAGTGGTCTGGTATCCACGGGGCCGTTTACAAAGCGCGGGCTGGCCAATATCCGGATCTGCATCTTTTTGGCGGCCGCCTATGGGGTGGGCGCCTTTTCAGGTGCACAAGGTGCGATATATGTTGCCAAACACCTGGGGGAAACCGGTGAAGGAATCGTCAGGCTCGCCCTCGGACTCATTCTTTTTTCACTTGCCATCTATTTCATTGTTGGCGGCAAGAAGATAGAATGGCCTGAGGTGAAGCACGAAGACGATTTTACCAAACGCCTACAATTAGCTCAGCCTTACTATGAAGAATCCCTGCAAAAAGTCATAGATTATCCACTGACCAGGGCGAAGTTGGCCCTTGTAGCGATTGTCGGGGTTGGCTTGCTTTCCGGCTTTTTCGGGCTGGGGGCAGGCTGGGCCATCGTCCCTGCACAGAACGTGATCATGGCGGTTCCCCTCAAAGTAGCGGCTGCCAACAGCGGCGTTCTGCTTGGAATGGGGGATTGTATCGCGGTGTGGCCGTACCTGCTCGTAGGGGCTATCATTCCCCTGTTTGCTGCCCCGTGGCTGGTCGGCCAGGTCCTTGGAGGCCTGCTGGGAGCCCTGATACTGATTAGAGTCAAGGCCGGATTTGTGAGGTTTCTGTTGATCGGATTCATGCTCTTTGCATGTTTTGGCTTGCTCACGAAAGGAATGGGCATGCTGGGCGTTATCGGCAAAGTGCCGATCTGGATCAATGGCGCCGTGTTTCTCGCAATTATCGCATGGGTTACCCGCGCCATCTTAAAACACCTCAAGTCCGAATAGAGGAGGACAGTGAGATGAGTCCTGAAGAAAGACCTACGTTTTCATCTGCACAGATTGTGTACGGACAGATCGTCTACTGGGTTACCATCCTCGCTTGTATCATGTGCATGATAGGGCCTCTGATTGCCATGTCATCCGCAGAGAATAATGTGGGAAACCCGCATTATCTTTTTGCGTCGATATTTGCGGGTGACGATGCTGAAACCGTCTGGAACAAGGTAGCGGGCGGATTCCCGGGAGGACACTTCTGGGCCAAGAACTTCACCAAGGGGGACGGGTTTACGCAGTTGGGATTAGCCTTGGGCTGCAGTGTGGCCCTGTGGGCCCTGATAGTTGCGGCCTTTTTGTATATGCGAGAGAAGGTTTATCTCTACGTTGCCTTGTCGCTCTGGGTTGCGCTTCTTGTTTTTCTCTCTGCCTCAGGCGTCGTGTCAGGCGGGCACTAGGAACACAGTAGTAAACCCTAACCATACAACAGATCAAGAAACAAGCCAGGCGTTGACCCCCTGCGGTCAACGCCTGGCTTTTACAGGGAAACACGAGTGAAACTTAGATAGAGGAATAATTTTACCCGTTTTTCCGGGCGAATTCCTCCATGAAACCGACCAAGGCTTTTACCGCTTCCAAGCTTGTGGCATTGTAGATGGACGCCCGACACCCCCCAACCGAGCGATGTCCCTTCAGCCCGATTAGGCCGTGCTGAGCAGCCTCTTGCACAAATTGTTTCTCCAAGTCCTCAGTTGGGAGACGAAAGGTTACATTCATCACAGACCGGCTCTCCGTTTCCGCTGTCCCTCGGTAGAACTCTGAAGTGTCAATCGTCCGATAAAGGAGATCCGCCTTCTCACGGTTGATCTCTTCCATTTTGTCGAGCCCACCAATCGTCTCCTCCAACCACTTAAGGACAAGGTGAATGGTGTATACCGCAAAACAGGGTGGCGTATTGAACATGGAGCTGTGAGCCACGTAGGTCGAGTACTTGAGCATCGTCGGAAGGTCTTTGGGGACGCGTTCCAACATGTCCTGGCGAACAATTACCAGGGTGACCCCTGCCGGACCCAGGTTCTTCTGAGCCCCGGCATAAATCAAGCCAAAAGGGGCGGCGTCAAACGCCCGACTCATGATGTCCGAAGACATATCGCAGATCAGGGGAACCCCGCCCGTGTCCGGAAAAGATGTCCACTGGGTTCCCTTGATCGTATTGTTGGAGGTAATGTGAGCATAAGCAGCTTCGGGGCTAAACGAAATCTCTTTGGGGATGTACGAAAAACCCTTATCTTCGGATGACGCAACTACGTTGGCCATCTTTCCCTGAATCGTGCACTCCTTGATCGCCTTTGTGGCCCAGGTGCCGGTGTTCACATAGTCGGCCGACCGGCCCTCAGGAAGCAGGTTCATGGGAACCATTGCAAACTGCAAGCTCGCTCCCCCCTGCAGGAAGAGCACGTGAAAGGTGTCATCGAGCTGCAGAAGTCGTCTGACGCGGGCTGCAGCGTCTTCAATAACCTCTTCAAAGGTTTTTGATCGATGGCTCACTTCCACAACGGACATACCGGAGCCCTTGAAGTCGAGAAACTCCGCCTGAATCCCCTCCAAGACCGGCAGAGGATGGGATGCGGGTCCTGCATTGAAGTTGTGGACTCTGCTGCTCATTTTTACCTCCTCGGTTTTGCGGCGAAGCTATAAGGAAGAGCCCTTGTGTGTCAAGGGGAAAACCGGTCACTTAGGCAAGAGTCCCTTGACAAGCTGCCTGTTTTGAAAGTACAAGACTACCCGCAAAATGGTCACAACCCCTCAAAAGGAGTACCAGCTTTGAAGGTCCTTGTAAGCGACGAATTGGCAGATGTCGGCATCAAAATGCTCCGCGCGGCCAAAGGTGTTCAGGTTGACGTGAAGATCGGCCTGTCACTCAGGGCATTGAAGGCCACCATCAAAGACTATGATGCGTTGGTCATCAGGAGTGCCACCCAGGTGACCGAAAGTCTTCTCAAATCAGCCACCCGGCTGAAAGTGATCGGGCGAGCCGGTATCGGGCTGGACAACGTAGACATCCCCGCAGCCACCAAACGGGGCATCGTGGTCATGAACACGCCGGGCGGAAATATAGTCACCACCGCTGAGCACACGATTGCCATGATGCTCTCCCTTTCCCGGAACATCCCGCAAGGTACGGGGTCTCTGAAGGCGGGAAGGTGGGAAAAGAAGTCTCTGCAAGGGAGGGAGGTCTTTAACAAAACCATGGGCATTATCGGATACGGTCGGGTCGGGAGCATTGTGGCTGACCGGGCCCGGGGCCTCAAGATGCAGGTCATTGTCCACGACCCTTACGCAAACAGGGAATTGATTGAACAGGCCGGTTTCAAACTGGTCTCCCTGAAAGCGCTTTTCAAACGTTCAGACTACGTGTCGGTCCACGTACCCAAACTCAAAGAAACAACGAATCTGATTGACAAAAAAGCGTTGGATTTGATGAAGCCGGGCGTGATGATTATCAACTGCGCTCGGGGGGGGATCGTAAAAGAAAAAGATCTGCTGGCTGCTCTGAAGTCTGGAAAGGTAGGGGGAGCTGCCCTGGACGTCTTTGAAACAGAACCCCCTGGTGCGTCACCACTTTTTCAGTTCGACAACGTAATCTACACGCCCCATTTAGGGGCGTCTACCGCTGAGGCCCAAACCAATGTGGCTGTGGCCGTGGCCGAACAGGTGATAAGCTACCTCCAAACGGGTACAATCATCAATGCCGTCAATGTCCCTTCAGTCACTGGAGAGCTGTTGGCTAAACTCAGGCCGTACTTGACCCTGGCCGACCGCATGGGGTGCCTCCAGGCCCAGCTTGCCAAAGGGGCAATTAAGACGATTACCATCAAATACCTGGGAGACTTTCAAGGCCTTGACATGAGGCCGGTCACCACCGCCGCCCTAAAGGGATTACTCACACCAATTCTGAAAGACGATGTCAATTTCGTGAATGCCTCTGTGATCGCCAAGGAACGAGGAATAAGAGTCACTGAGTCCCGGAGTGTCGAGGCTGAGGATTTTACCAACCTTATCACCATTCACGCGGAGGCTTCCAAGGGGTCCAACACTGTCTCCGGGACGATATTTGGCAAACATGAACCAAGGATTGTCAGGATTAATACCTTTAGACTTGAAGTCATTCCCGAAGGCCATCTTCTCCTGATTTATAACGAAGACACGCCCGGTGCCATTGGCAGTATTGGGACTGTCCTCGGGCGGCACAACATCAACATTGCTCGAATGCATGTAGGTCGGGATAAGAAGAAAGGTGGCCGAAATGTCATATTTTTGGATACCGACACACCGCCTCCTCCGAAGACGCTGAAGGAGATTCGTGCCCTGCCCTCGGTCAAATCAGTGACCCCCTTGGAACTGTGACGTCGATTTGCCGTTCGCTTACTCCACACACCGCTTCCTTTTTGAGGCTCGATAGAAGAGGGTTAGAAGACAGTCAGGGTAAGCGTCTGCTGATCACGGACTAAAGACCAATACCTTGACAATACCAGGTCCAAAACTTATAAATATGGTTCTTCTCCAATTTAGTTGGAGAAGAGGGTCCAAGGATTCAAGGGGTCAAGGATTCAAGGGTTTGTTTTCTAAAGATTTTATCAGCGCCGCATGTAGTCCTTGGTTGTCTTTCTTCCGTATCCTTCTGCTATATTAGAAGGAATAGACAGAACAGAGCTTTCAAATCTTTATAATTTTTTAGCATTTACACTCGAACCCTTGAATCCTTGAACCCT
>JAFDFO010000027.1 GCA_019309815.1 Deltaproteobacteria bacterium | reverse complement strand
CGGCTGGCAGAAAATGTACACAAATTAATGTTAGTTAAATGGGTTATAAAATGCAAGGCGTTCATCAGTCCGCACTGAGAACCTATCCTACACCTCGAACTGCGCCCTAAGCTTGTACACTTTTGTGGCAGGGAGGTTCAGTATCTCGGTTACACCTGTTTTGGAGGCTATCTCCTTCAAATTCGACTCTATCCGTTCCATGGATTCGGCAATAAACGTGAACCAAATATTGTACTCATGATCACGCCGATAGTTGTGAGTGACTCCAGGATATCGGTTCACGGTCTCCGAGAACAGAGGGATCTTTTCCTTCGGAACTCGAGCCGCGCAAAGTGTGCTGACAAATCCAAGCCTGCCAGGCACAAAATTGGCGCCTATGCGCCTGATAATTCCGTCGTTTTTTAGCTGAGTTATGCGTCTGATGACCTCATCTTCTTCCAAGCCTAGTTCCTGGGCAACGATCAGATAAGGCCGAGAAGCAATCGGAAAGTCAGATTGAATTCGGTTCAGTATGGCTCTGTCGGTGTCATCCATTCTGGTCAAAGTTCCTACCGGTATGCTTCGCCATGTCTATACGAGCCGGATGTGGACCTTTCTGCTCCGAGGGCCATCAAACTCGCAGAAAAACACCCCCTGCCATGTCCCCAATTTCAAGCGGCCGCCCTCCACCGCAATGAGCTCTGAAGCCCCGATGATGCTGGCCTTGATGTGGGCTGGCGAATTCCCTTCCAGGTGACGATACGCCTCCTTCCAGGGAACCATCTTATTCAGAACCATCAAGATATCTGATTTGACACTGGGATCCGCGCTCTCATTGATCGTAATAGCCGCCGTGGTATGCGGAACAAAGAGCATACAAATCCCTTCATCGACTCCTTGAGATCGGATGGCATCCTCGACAGCCCCGGTAATCTCTACGAATTCAGTCTTGGACTTGGTCTTAACGGGGAGGGTCCGTTTCATAAGCTCGCCAGACAAAAGAAAAGAGGCTCTACTGCGCAGTAAAGCCTCTTTTTCGGACGTCCAAATTGTTTCACTAAATCAAAGCTTTTTTACTAGACGCATCCGGTCGGTTTGGGAAGACCTGCCATCTTACATGCGCCTTTGCCTGGGCCAGACGGGAACAACTCGTAGATGTGCTTCAGTTTGAAACCGGTCACCTTCGAGAAAATCCTGACCATAGGGGCAATCCCATTTTTCTCGTAGTATTCCCGCAAAAAATCCACACACTTTTGGTGCTCATCGGTTAGTTCCTCGATCCCCTCAACCGACTTCACATACTTTACCCACTCCGGAGTCCAGTTTGCATAATCGTCAATAAAACCGTCCTCGTCTACTTCAAAACTCTTACCTTCAAACTCGACAGTTGGCATGCCAACGCCCTCCTTTTCTTTGTTAGAATTCTACCTTTGCACTCGTTGCAGTTACCGTTTTAGCGTCTGATCCTATTATATGAAAAACCGAAATTTGTCAACACCAAATAAGCATTACGCCAAAAAAGAACGGGGTCTCGTGTATCCCAACGCTGGCCAAATCATAGGAGAAAAATGAAGATGAATTCCGGGTGTAGCCAAAGGTGTGAACGGCCTGTCCTATGAGTGAGACCTTGAAGCACATATTGTCTTGAAATACGGGATGTTATTGCGGACTGACAGCCACTTCGTCAACCCCACCTTTTTCGTTGAGGTAGACGTTGACCATGGTGTCATGGATGGTTTTCACATGTTTCCCAACGTAGTTGGCCTGAATCGGCAGCTCGCGATGACCCCGATCCACCAGCACGGCCAATTCAATCCGGTCTGGGCGTCCAAAATCTATCAGGGCGTCCATGGCTGCTCGAACCGTGCGGCCGGTAAAAAGGACATCGTCTACCAGAACCACCTGTTTGCCGTCCAGGGAGAACGGAAGCTCTGTCTTCTGTACCGTGGGCTGGTGGCCGATACTGGTCCAATCGTCTCTGTAGAGAGTGATATCGAGATCTCCCGTCGGAATGTCTGTCCCTTCGATAGCAAGAATCTTTGCCTTTATTCGATCCGCGAGGAACACACCCCCCGTCCGGATGCCGATGAGTACGAGATTCTCCGTTCCCCTATGCTGCTCGAGAATCTCGTGCGTCATCCGTGTTAAGACCCGGTCGATATCAGAGCTTCTTAGAATGACCTCTTCTTTGGTCATGGTAGCAATCCCCTCATTCTGAGGCAAACACTCCGAACAAAATATCCTTCTTATTCAACAAGTTAAATCCTTACCTACAACTCATAAAGCGTCTTGTCGATGAGCGCTTCTACCCGCTTGGTCTTCCGGCCCTTCTTCTCTCCGATGATAAATGGTTCCTCTTCATTGAGCAGGTCCCCCATCTCTGCCTCTACCTGTTCGGGGTCTTCCCCTGCTTCCATCCGGCTTAAGGCTTCTTCCATCCCTGGTCCAAAACCAATACCAGCAACATCCGAGAGCTTACGCATCAAGTTGACGGCTTGCCTGGGGTCATCCTCGCTGATCCCCTCGGCTTCCCGGGCCAACATATTCATTGCCTTCTCCATCTTGGTCTCATCCACGGGAAGATCATCCAGGTCGCCATCCTCCTTTGCCCCCGTGAGCCTGGCAAAAGTAGACATCTGTCTTTCGAGCTTTGCCTTCTTGCACTTGGGACAGATAGGCCGCTTGGTCGTATTCACCCCTCTGGATAAGAAGTTGAACAGGGTGTTGCAATCTTTACAATAGAATTCATAGATGGGCACGGCAATTTCTCCCGATGTATTCCATGTGTAAGAAAATCACCATTACCAGTTCCAGCCCCCTCAAAGTTCTGGGGTTCTCCTTTATAATAAGTATCTTAGAGGTGGGTCAATAGAATAATGGATGGGGTTGGGGCTTTTTCAGTCAAGAGAAAAAAGGGTGCGCCGGGCTCGTACCCGGCGCACCCTTAAAACTCGGGATTTCATTAGCTCTTTATCTCTATCTTCTTCGGCTCAACAGCTTCGGACTTGGGGAGTGTGATGTTGAGTACCCCATCCTTATAGGTTGCATCTACCCTGTCTGCCTTGACCTCGGTAGGGAGTCTCAGAGTCCTGGAGAACGTGCCGTAGCGCGTTTCAACACGGTGGTAGCGCTCGTTCTCTTCTTTCTTTTCGTGCTTTTTCTCCCCCTTGATGGTCAGCATTCCGTCTGACACGGTGATGTTGATATCCTTCTTGTCCATGCCGGGAACCTCAGCTTTGATCACGAGTTCCCTATCGGTCTCGGACACGTCAAAAGCCGGTGTCCATTCCGTGCCTTCAAACATCAGGCTTGGCAGGGTGAAATCGCCAAAGAAGCGATCAAAGAAGTCCGTTTCAGGACGGCTCAAAAATTCCTTTCGTCTAAGTATGGGTGTAAGAGCAAACATACTGTCCACCTCCTTCCTGTCCCGTTATACTTCAACAAAAAACTAATCACTTTACGGCCACAGTCAAGAGGATGATGTCTTATATGTCCCTGCCTTAAGAGACAACCCACAGGGCGCGGCCATAGGTCTTGTCGAGCACGTATTTCGACACGCTTCCCATGAAGAAGGCCTCGCCAGTCCCGCGCCTGCCAAGGACCACCGTCCCATAGTCTTGCTTCCGAATCTGGCTCACGATGGCCTTGCCAACATCCACGCTACGCTTGACCACCTCAAGTTCCACTTGATCATCCCGGAGGCCTGCCTCTGTAAATTTCTTCCGTGCATGGGCATAAAAATGGTCAACACATCGTCTGGCGCCCCGAGCAATGACCTTTCCTGCGTCACTATCTTTCTCATCGAAATCGATGACGCAATAGTTTCTGAGCATTGGCGTAACGTGAAACACCGTCACCCTCAGTTCTTCGTTTCCCCCCACCATGAAGCCAAAGTGATCCACAGCCCGAAGTGAGGCCTCAGAACCGTCCACGGCCAACATCACTTTCATAGACTCCACATCACCGTCCACCACCCACACCGGGATCAACCTGGAATGCTCTACCAACTGGGAAGTTGTACTGCCCATAAAGGTTTGCTGCAGGCGCGACAAGCCTCTTCGGCCCACCAGAATCGCATCATAGAGACCCCGCTGGCCACGGTCCAAAATATCTTTGGCAATTCCCATGACCTTCTTCTGGGTCGCAGTTTCGATGCGCTCTTCATCGATTCCCATAAGTACCATTCTGTTTTTGTGCTGCTCCAGGATCTGGCGGGCATGTTCGGCATTCTTGCGGATGATTTTCCTCAGCGCAGCCCTTGACTCGAGATTGCA
The DNA here is from genome assembly GCA_019309815.1 of Deltaproteobacteria bacterium. Lineage (GTDB taxonomy): Bacteria > Desulfobacterota > Desulfobacteria > Desulfobacterales. The sequence goes on along the minus strand of JAFDFO010000027.1, from coordinate 9,938 downwards.
TTCAGCTTCATCCAAGAGATACTGGGAAAGGGTAGGCTGAACATGAAACAACGTGTAGCTGAGGTCTTTTACTACCGAGGATATCCTGACCGCATATGTGACCGCATGCGTTGAGTGAATCGATCCATCAACCACCAACAGAACTTTCTTCTCCATAGCAGAAACTCCTCCCCGCTCCGCGTTGCCTGGTAACCGGACGCAAGCTCAGGCAATCCGGACTTGTTTCTTATTGGATGTTACACATGTTACTCTGTTTATTGCAACCCTCTTAGAGTTGGGGAGCGCAAATCCAACCTGTCGTCAACCCTTAACCTGCCACAATGCTAACGGGTTTCTCATTATGTCAGCGTGTCAATGTTGCGAGGGCGCTTAACACTGTGATATACAAAAAGTTCTACAAGAAAGTCCTCAACGCCTTATGAAAACCGCCTTTCTTTATACCAACAAGTACTTTGCATATGACTACGGGGCGAGTCATCCTCTTAAGATAGAACGGTTGCGCCTCACCTACGACCTTTGCACGGCATACAATCTTTACTCCCTTCCTGATGCAGCGTTGATTGAAACCACGCCTGCATCCGACTCGGCCTTTCTCCGCTTTCACACGGGTGAATATGTTGAGATCTTGAAAGGCGCGAGTCCCGATCGCATGACCAGGGAATCTTCATACGGAATCGGGCCAGGGGACAACCCCGTCTTTCCTGGTCTTTGGGAGTGGTCACTGCTTCATACGGGCGCATCCCTTCAGTGTGCTGAACTGGTCTCCGAGGGTCAGGTCGACGTCGCTTTTAACATCGCCGGCGGTCTCCACCATGCCGGAGCCTCAAAGGCCTCAGGGTTCTGCTATGCGAACGACCCGGTCCTCGCTATCTACCATTTTGTGGATTTAGGGAAACGTGTCATGTATTTAGACATAGATGCCCACCACGGCGATGGCGTCCAGTGGGCGTTTTATGAAGACCCCAGGGTGTTGACCGTTTCTTTTCACCAGGACGGGCGCACCTTGTTCCCTGGCACCGGCGGAATCGGTGAGATGGGCCGTGGAGAGGGGATAGGGTATTCGGTGAACATACCCCTGCTCCCGGGCACGGATGATTATGTATTCTGGGAAGGTTTCAGCGCAGTCGTCCCCATGCTCATAGAGCGGTTCCGCCCGGATGTGGTCGTTTCTCAGCTCGGCGTTGACACATTCTTAGATGATCCCCTTGCTGCGCTTGAGCTCACCACCAATGGATTCTGTAAAGCCATCACTTATCTGACCGAGGCAGGAATCCCCTGGGTAGCATTAGGTGGAGGGGGCTACAACCCGGCAAATGTGGCACGTGCCTGGACGTTGGCATGGGCGATTATGAACGGGATTGACCTACCTGATGACCTGCCAGAGTCCATGACAGAACCCCTCTCTGCTCAGGGCTTACGTGGCAAAAAACTTCGAGATGCCGAACACAGAAGTGCTTGGCAGGAGAAATCCAGGCACTACATGCAAAAATGCCTTGAGTATTTCGAGACAAACGTCTTTCCAAAGATAGAATAGTCGGTGTCTCCCCATGACCTTGTTGTGCCCGTTCTTCCTTTGCCTTCTTATTGACCCCCTGTCCCCAATCTGCTAACTTCCTAATTGAACAAAGCAGATAGAGAAATTCTAAGCTTTTTTGTCGGGATGCTTCTTTTCGCTTGTTGTTTTGATGATGATCAGGTTCGAACAGCCCGCGACAAGAAGCTTTGAGGGGGTACCATCTTGGCAATGCGAATCTGTGTAATCGACGGGCAGGGTGGCGGCATTGGAAGTGCTGTCATCAAGAAGCTCAGAGAAGCTTTTAACGAATCAGTGGAGATCATAGCCCTGGGGACAAACGCGGTTGCCACGGCGCAAATGCTGAAGGCGCGGGCAAACCGGGGAGCTTCCGGAGAGAATGCTATTGTGCGTATGGTTTCGCAAGCCGACCTGGTCGTGGCCCCCATCGGAGTTGTGATGGCCCACGCCATGATGGGTGAGGTAACCCCAAGGATCGCTGAGGCTGTAGCCGCATGCCCAGCCAAGAAGCTCCTCATCCCCCTCACTCAGGAAAATGTAGAAATTGTCGGGATAGCGCCGTCCCCGCTCCCGCCGCTGATCGAAACCATGATTGAAAAACACTTGAAGGAGCTCGTTTCCGAAGATGTGTGAAGCAAATGTGTACATTATTCGTGATGGTGATGAAGAACTGGTGATGGAGGCAGTCGACAAAATTGAGCCGGAAGACGATGGACTCCGGCTCGTGAATATCTTCGGCGACCAGAAGTTCGTGCACGCCAATATTCACTCCCTCTTCTTTTCCAATCACAAGATCCTCCTCAAAGAATAGCAGCAGCTCAACGAGAGACTGATACAGAGCTTTGTACAACTTCTTTGAGCGACGCCATGGATGGGTCAAAAGGCTCATCCCAAGAAGCGGAAAGGGGTTGCGCAAAGGTCTTTGGGATTGGTTCTTCTCCAATTTAGTTGGAGAAGAGGGTCCAAGGATTCAAGGGGTCAAGGATTCAAGGGTTTGTTTTCTAAAGACTGTATCAGCGCGGTTAACATTCTTTCGATTTCTGTAATGTCTTTCTTTGGTGTGCCCAATTCGCTTATTTCAATGAAGCCCAAGTCTCCTGCCAACGAAATCTGGGTTTCTCTCTTTAAATATTCTTTTGCTTTTCACTTGAATCCTTGGACCCTCGACCCCTTGGATCCTTCAGTAGCTTTTAAAGCATTTGCACTCGAACCCTTGAATCCTTGAACCCTTGAACCCTCTGGGATCGCACCTGCTCAATTGGAGATGACACACTTATTGTACCCCAATTAACTACAACTAATCGGAAGATGATCCTTGGAATTGAACCCCTGTGAAGGTTAAGCTCGCCAAGACAGCAGGTTTCTGCATGGGAGTTCGCAGAGCCGTTGAGATGGTCCTCGATGCCGCCAACACGCAGAAGGGCCCTATTCACACCTGCGGCCCGCTCATTCATAATCCTCAGGTGCTCGAGATTCTGGCAGAAAAGGGCGTGACGGTTCTCCACGATGTTGCTGGATCCACTCCTGGAAGCGTTGTCATCCGGGCTCATGGGGTGCCACCCGAGGTCAAACAGAATCTCGTTGACGCAGGGTGTGCCGTCATCGACGCGACCTGTCCCAGGGTGATCAAAGTCCAGACTATTATCAGCAAGTATGCAAAAAAGGGGTGGGCCACGATCATTGTTGGAGACAAAGACCACCCCGAGATTGCGGGTCTCCTGGGATATGCCGAGGGAACGGGTTATGTTATCAGCCACCCCGACGATCTTGACAGACTTCCACCGCTGGAACGCAGCATTGTGGTGGCTCAGACCACTCAAGACGGTGCCCTCTTTGATCGTATTACCCGCACTATTGTCGAGCGTTTTCCTCACTTCAAGATCTTCAACACAATCTGTGATTCAACGCTGAAACGCCAGGCCGAAATCAGGGAGATGGCATCGAGTCTGGATGCCGTGGTGGTGGTGGGCGGTCATGACAGCGGCAACACCAAGCGATTGGCACAGGTGGTTGAGCAAGAAGGGATTCGAGCCTTTCATATTGAGAGCGAGGAAGAACTCAACTGCGAGGAAATCGAACCGTTGGATGCCATAGGAATTACAGCCGGGGCTTCCACGCCTAACTGGGTCATAAAAAATGTTTACAGAACCCTTGAAGCGCTTCCTCACAAGGGAAAACGATGGCGCCTTGCAGTATTCAGGGTACGGCGTTGGCTGTTATTGAGCAATCTCTATCTCGCCGTGGGCGCTGGCTGCCTGAGCTATGCGTGTGCGTTGTTGTCGGGCACAGTACCAAGCTTTCCATCCGCCCTTATGGCTACGTGCTATGTGCTTTCCATGCATATACTGAACAATTTTATCGGGAGGGAGGCAGTCCGCTACAACGATCCGGACAGGGCAAGCTTCTATAACGACAACCGCTGGACCCTGTTTATCTTGGCTGTCGCTGCAGGTGCGGTGGGACTCTTCATGGCATTTGTTCTGGGGCCTGTTCCGTTCCTCATCTTGGGCATCATCAGTCTTCTAGGCGTTCTCTACAAGGTGAAAATCATCCCCGGAGGACTTCAGATAGGGAAGAAAATCGAGCGAATCAGTGACGTACCCGGCTCCAAGACGATATTGATTGCTCTCGCGTGGGGTATTGTTACAGCGGTCCTGCCACACCTTGCAGTCTCGCTCAAAATTACCATGACCATGCTCTTCGTCGCTCTCTGGGCATCGGTCATGGCGTTCGTGCGAACCGCCCTTTTTGATGTTTTTGATATGCAGGGAGACCGGATTGTGGGGCAGGAAAGTCTGCCCATAGTGTTGGGCGAAAGGAGGACGTTTCGTATACTTAAACAGATCCTGACTATCTTTCTGGCGGCCCTCCTCTTAGCGCCCTTGATGCATCTTACCACCACTCTGGCCTACGGCATGATTCTGTCGGTATTCTACATGGCAGCGACCCTCGTCGCCTTTGAACGACGCTGGGTAGTCCCCGGTTTCAGATTTGAGTTCCTGGTAGAAACACTCTTTGTATTCACGGCCGTTGTTTCAGCCCTGTGGCGCCTCGTTGCCTGACCGTTCCTTACCCGAGGAAGACCCGGCCCCCCCGATCAACCGACGTCATTTAAGACATTATTCGATACCATTCTCCGTAAGAGACTGCAGATACTCTTCCCACTCGATTGGCAGCAAATACTTCTTCTTGTTGTTGCATTCCTTGCATGCAGGAACCACGTTCCGTCTGGTCGACTTCCCACCCCTTGTCAGAGGCACAACGTGATCCATAGTGAGGGTCTTCGGGGGAAAAGCTCTCCTGCAGTAGTAGCACCGGCCTTGTCCCAGCTGACGTTTCCACCACTGAGACCCCCTCAGTTCTCTTGCCTTGTGCCGCTCCCGGCTGATAAAGGCATCGTCTATGTCGGTCGTAAATTTATTCAAGATGTCTCGCGTCCCATGGGAAAAAAGCTGAAGACGGCTATGCAGACCGGCAAAAGGCATAAGGTTTCTTCCATGCGCCTTGTGCCATACGCCGGCTCAGTATGACCCAGTACTCCATTACTCCAATACTCCATCACCGCCCCAGAGTTCCACGGGCACGGCCAATTTATGTCTGATCACACCCTAACCAGGCGTCCCCGACATTTCAAGCCAAAAGGTGGCAATTGCCATCTTCTGTTTGCCTTGCAAATACACGCCACATGTTCTATATTTCCAAAATCCTTATGAAATCCTCGGACATAGAAACAGAAGGCCTCCTGTTCACCGAGTTTGACTTCCCGCAACAGGTCTTGAAGGGAATTGACTCGGCAGGCTTCAAGCGGTGCACACCGATCCAGGCCATGGCCCTCCCCGTTACATTGAACGGAGGCGATATTGCGGCACAGGCCCAGACGGGCACGGGTAAGACGGCAACTTTTCTCATTACGATATTCGATCATCTCGTAAAGCACCCTGAGCCAAAAAAGGCGGGACCTCACGCCCTGATTATTGCGCCCACCCGGGAGTTGACAGTCCAAATCTGTGAGGAGGCCAAGCTCTTAGGAAGCCACACCGATTTCAGGGTGTTGCCCGTCTTCGGCGGCGTCGACTACCAGAAACAGCAAGATGCCCTTCGCAGGGGAACCGATATCGTGGTCGCCACGCCGGGCCGCCTCATTGACTACATGAAGCAAAAGGTCTTCACCCCGAAAAACGTGCGTATCCTGGTGATTGATGAAGCAGACAGACTCTTTGACATGGGTTTCATCAAAGATCTCCGTTACATCCTTAGACAACTGCCTCGCTATACCAGGCGGCAGTCCATGCTCTTTTCGGCCACACTGTCGTATTCGGTCATGGAACTTGCCTATGAGTATATGAACAATCCACAGGAGGTCTTCGCAGATCCCGAGAAGGTCACTGTAGAAGAGATCGACCAGGTCCTGTACCATGTAGGAAACAACGTGAAGCCGAATCTCTTGCTCGGCCTCCTAAAACGCGCGGCAGGGAACCGCCTCCTCATCTTTGCCAATACCCGAACGGGCGTCGACATGATTGCCCGCAAGTTGAGGGGAAATGGCTTCGCAGCGGTCGGAATCACTGGCACGGTTCCACAGAAGAAGCGTTTGAAAATCATGCAGCAGTTCAAGGCGGGGGAGATAAAAATCCTGGTAGCGACAGACGTGGCATCCCGGGGCATCCACGTGGAAGACATTGATCTCGTCATCAACTACGACATCCCCCAGGATCCTGAAGACTATGTCCACCGTATCGGACGTACAGGTCGACTCGGAAAAAGCGGAAAGGCGATCATGCTTGCGTGTGAGACCTATGTTTACCATCTTGAAGCGGTAGAAGAGTTCATCGGAGAGAAGATAAAGGTGGAATGGGTCGAAGACGATTGGTATGAAAAGGACCAAGCCAGACGGTCCCGTCCGATACGGAAAAGGGCCGTATCAAGTCGCCCTCCTGCAGCCCCTCGCCCCGGAAGAAGACAAAAGACCACGAAACAACGCCAACAGTTTAGCGACAGGAAAAGCCGCAGGGGTTCAAAGACTTAATCCAAGTCCGTTTAGCCACGATCTGACGCCTTCCTCCAACAAGTCATAGTACTCAAACGACCCTCCAAGACCCCGCCTGCCGAAAAAATAGTTTATCTCAAGAAACAGAGGCCCTGTCTCTGGTTCATCTTCTGGAAAGAGCAGATCAAACCCCGCTAAGTCTATTTTGGTATCCATACAGAACTGTTTCACTTCAGCCCTACCTGCTTTCTGCAGATAAGGGTCGGTATCACGGTCAATGACTGCTCCTGCGTTCAGGCTTGTCACGAACTGCGACGGATCTTCCTGGACGCGCCAATAACTGAAAAATTCATCTCCAATTACCACGACTCGCAGACTCCGATTCTTTGAAGGAACGTAGGTCTGAAGCACGAAACCCTTCTGTCCGCTTTGCTCGTTGCTTTGGGCCTTTTTCAGGACCTGTTCCAGGTCTTCGGCCGTCTTGACCTGAAAGACCCCTTCCCCCTCGCCGCCCCAGTCAGGCTTAAAAATGCATGGCAACCCAAGGGGACCCGTACCACCTTTTTCACCGAAGCCCTTGTAGTAGTCAGAGACCGTGTCAAAGGGATATGTATGGGGAAACGGCGCTCCGACCTTTTGAAACAGCCTGGCCTGGCCGACTTTGCCCGGAAAATCAAAGCGGGCATCATAGTTAGGAAAGATGTTAGGACAGTGATTGCGGCACATCCTGTAAAGGGCTTCCCTGCACCCCTGGGGGAGGATGACAGCCTGAGCCCGGGAAATGGCCGCGCGATCTTCATCGTTTGGCAACCGACCTGCGCACAAAATGTTTTTGTCGGCTACAATATTCGGGTGAAATGATAGAACCATCTCAGTATCCAAATCTTCTGATCGCCTTTTCATCACGGGTCCATTTTTTCTGCACGCGGACCCACAACTTCAGGAAAACCTTGCACCCCACCATGCGTTCGATATCCTCTCTCGCCTGCTCCCCGATCTGTTTTAGCAGCTTTCCTCCCTTGCCAATAATGATCGGTTTTTGTGAATCACGTTCCACATGGATGGTGGCTTGAACATCGATCAGGTTTTTCTCCTGGCGCTCTTTGAACGACTCCACCGTTACGGCCACGCCGTAGGGAATCTCCTGACCCGTCAGACGAAACACCTTCTCCCTGATCATCTCAGCTGCGATAAAGCGCTCCGGCAAGTCAGTAACGCTCTCTTCCGGATAATACGGTGGCCCCTCAGGGAGCACGGCGACCATCTCTGACAGCAACACATCAATCTGAACGCCCTGCAACGCCGAGATCGGGACAACAGCCCGGAAGGGATAGACGTCACCCCAGTGTTCTATCAGGGGAAGCAGCGTCTCCTTGTTTACCAGGTCAATCTTGTTGATCACAAGAATGACAGGCAGGGTTTTCTTCTTCACAGATTGAAGGATGATTTCATCGGAAAGATCATCTGGGGAAACCGCATCTGTCATGAACACCACCAGGTCGACATCCCCGAGAACCTTCAGGGCCACATCTACCATGCGCACATTCAGCGGTCCCCTGGCCCGATGAATTCCCGGTGTGTCCAGGAAGATCAGCTGGGCGCCTGGTTGATGGGCCACGCCAAGGATACGGTGGCGAGTAGTCTGGGGCTTTTCCGACGTGATGGCGATCTTCTGCCCGAGCAGCCGGTTTATAAGCGTCGACTTTCCCACATTGGGCGCACCAAGAATCCCAATAAACCCGGATTTGAATGAAGTCTCAGTATTCATCAACCCATCGTTTCCTGTTATCTGCATAATGATGCCGCACCCAAATATAAAGGAGCCATGCAGTGGTGTCAATCAAAGCCCCCCTTCCCGCTTAATCGGGACTTCAGTGAGGTCTCCCCATCCACATCAATGTTGAAGACTACCCCCCTCTATATTATCTCCTCGACACTGAGTACAGGCCGTAAGGAAAATCTGCCGAATTGCTGACCAATCCCGAAGTCAAACGAGCCTATCTGGGTTGAGGTGCCTGAAATGACCAAGATCGCTGACTACACGTACTCAAGGAACAAGGCCATGGCATATGGCACATGTATTGGTGTGGCCACAGGCCTTATCAACACGTGGATACCATTCATTGATTTCACTTTTCGGCCTGCGCTGTTCGCCTGGCTGGCATGCGCTATCGTCGCAACCATCATTCTTCACGAAGGTATTCACGGTGGGGTTGCCGTTCTTTTTGGTCACAAACCCATCTTCGGGATCAAGCCCCCGTTTTTCTACGTCACTTTCGACAAAAAAGTCCCCCGCGGACATTTCATGGCAGTCACTCTCGCGCCGTTAGTCATTCTAAACGTAATATGTATTGCCCTGTACGCAGTTGGTTTCCTCAGAACCTTTGTTTTTCTGTGTCTCATGACTAATACGATCGGATCTATGGGAGATATTTGGATTCTTCTCAAACTCTTCCCACACGAACGGTCCGTGCTTGTCCAGGACACAAAAAACGGCATCGAAGTTTGGCAAGACGTCAAAACATCATAGACCCAGTATGATCTGAGGGGGTCACGGTTTTGTGATCGTCTCCACATATCTCATACATTGGCCAAAAGAATGAATCCTGAAGCAATCACAGGCTGCATTTTGGGAACAGCCGTTGGCGACGCCCTGGGTCTGTCGTTTGAAGGTCTTAGCCCGAAACGATCGGCCCGCCTGTTCAGGGACAAAACTCGTTACCATTTCCTGTTTTCAAAGGGCATGGTTTCTGATGACACCGAACACACCTGCATTGTCGCTCAATCACTCATTGCTTCAGCCGGTGCTCCAGAGAAATTTGCCCGAGAGTTGTCACGCCGTTTTCGGTTCTGGCTCCTGGGGCTGCCGGCCGGGGTTGGATTCGCAACGTTGCGCTCCATCTTGAAGCTTTGGGTGGGGTTCCCACCTACAAAGAGTGGGGTCTTCTCAGCCGGCAATGGCCCCGCCATGCGCTGTGCCATTATCGGCGTGTGCTACGGTGACGACGACGAGAAGCTGAAGGCACTTGTCAGATCGGCAACGGTCATCAGCCATACTGATCCAAAAGCATACTTCGGCGCCCTGGCTGTTGCTGTTGCAGCCCATATGGATGCCACATCATCTTTGGTGGAGGGTACGGCGTTTTCTTCCCGTCTCGAGCATCTGTTGTCCCATGAAAATGCCGGCGAGTTCCTCACTCTTGTGAACAACGCTGTGCAAAGTGCAGAGCGGGAAGGCACGACAGAAGAGTTCCTCCAGTCGCAGAACCTGGGAAATGGCATCTCTGGATATATTTACCACACGGTACCGGCAGTCATCCACGCCTGGCTGGTCAACACCGGAGATTTCCGGAAGGCACTCATAGACATCATCACCTGCGGCGGCCATACTGAGAAAAGACGAGATAGCTCGGAAGA
>JAFDFO010000402.1 GCA_019309815.1 Deltaproteobacteria bacterium | reverse complement strand
GCAGAAATCGAAAAAATGTTAACGGCGCTGATAAAGTCTTTAGAAAACAAACCCTTGAATCCTTGACCCCTTGAATCCTTGGACCCTCTTCTCCAACTAAATTGGAGAAGAACCTAATTTCACAAGAGTAAACCTTATGGTCATTGAGGCCGTTTCCGATGTAGAAGGAAGGTCTTTGTGAAAGAGCTCATGACGGTCATGACCGGATGTATTCTCCTGGTTACAATCAGTTATGTCTAAGGTAAAGATGTGAAAACTGAGGTGGCAACTTTTGCAGGCGGGTGTTTTTGGTGCATGGAGCCGGCGTTTGATGCCCTATCCGGTGTGATGCTGACGACATTAGGTTATACGGGAGGGGAGGAAAGAGATCCCACATACGAGGATGTTGCTTTCGGACACACAGGTCATGCTGAGGCCATTCAGGTAGTGTTCAATCCGTCCATGATCAGCTACTCGGAGCTGTTGGATGTCTTCTGGAGAAATATAGATCCCACGCAGGTAGACGGACAGTTTACCGACAGGGGGCGGCAGTACCGAACTGCCATCTTCTATCATAGCGAGGAACAGAAGGGGCTGGCCGAGGCCTCAAAAGAGGCCCTGAAGCGTTCAGGTCGGTTCGACAGAGAGATTGTTACTGAAATCGTTCCTGCTAGCGATTTCTACAAGGCTGAGGAATACCATCAAGAGTATTACAAGAAGAATCCTTTGCGGTATGAAGCATATAAGTATGGATTAGGCCGTGATCAATTCATGGAAAAACTGTGGGGAGGGAAAAACTGACAGCTAACGGATTCCGTGTAGCCTTTAACGTCAACCCCCTCGGTACCATATCTCCTGCCAGGAAATACGCTCTTTCTCTTCTTTTTGGTATCCCGCCGACAGGTCTCCAATTTGGTTCAAAGGTGATTCGATCCTTTGGTTTCTGCATGGCTCATTCACTTCATTAAGAAAAGACCACACGATGTGAGCATGTTCAGACTGAAACGAAAATTCGTAATAAACCGCCTCGATTCGGGGGGCTTGATAACCAACTACTATTGCACTTCCAAGTGCAAGCACTGTCTGTACGCCTGCAGTCCGGCGTGGGACAGGCAGTATATCGACGCAGAGACAACCGAGGAAAACATACTCAAGATCAAAAGCCTTGGGTGTCGGTCAATTCATATCGGGGGTGGAGAGCCGTTCCTTAACCTGGATGGGTTGACAACGGTTGTCGAAACCGTTTGCGCCCTGGGTGTGCATATTGAATATGTAGAGACTAATTCTTCTTGGTACAAGGACAAGGACTCGGCCTGCGAAGTCCTGTCATCATTAAAAGAGAGCGGTCTTTCCACACTTCTAGTATCTATAAGTCCCTTTCACAACGAGCACATTCCTTTCTACAAAGTCAAGGGCGTGATGGAGGCGTGCAGGACCGTGGACATGAATATCTTTCCGTGGATTATGGATTTCTATGCTGACATCGATGCTTTTGACGACAAAGACAAGCATCCCATGGAGGAATACACAAACAGATACGGACCGAAATATTTGAGGCGGGCGCTTAAAACCTTTTCCACTGTTTTGGAGATGACGCCATATCAAGAGATTCTCTCTTCAAATCAGGGCGGGTGCGTTGAACTTCGCAACGTGAGTCACTTTCACTTTGACCTTTTCGGCAACTATATTCCAGGCCTCTGTTCCGGTCTGTCAATTCATCGTGATGACCTAGGCCATGAGGTGTCGCCCGAGAAATACCCACTGCTCCATACGCTTTTCTACGGCGGGATTACAGGGCTCTTTGACCTCGTATCGGATAAGCACGGTTTCAAATCCTCTGAACGCTATCTGTCAAAATGCCACCTTTGTCTTGACCTGCGGCGCCATCTCGTTCTTGACCGGGGGTTGGAATATTCGGAGCTGCAACCACTCGCCTTCTATGAAAATGCATAACCCCACTTCCGCTTTGACCGACTGGCACCTATTTGCTATATGAGATCGGGACCCGCGAGTCTTTTCAGGTTCAACACTCTAACTAGGAGGATAGAAAATATGGGATGGTT
>JAFDFO010000026.1 GCA_019309815.1 Deltaproteobacteria bacterium | reverse complement strand
CCCGCCTGGAGAGGCGGGAAAGGAGCATAAAATGAAGTTTGTAGAAAACCAAAAAGCAGACGACACACTGGATCTGGTATGTCGCATGTGCCCTATACACCTCTTGGAGCCGGGTGACAGGCTCAATTGTCTGAAAAAGGGGCAAGTACTGGAAGTGTTGACTGATTACGATGGCGCCTTGGAGGACATTCCAAACTGGTGTCAAAAGTGTGGACAGGACTTCATCGGGATAGAGGAAGATGACGATTGTTACAAGCTTTATATACGGAAAACCAAGTAAGGAGGGTTAGTCATGAAAAGAGTCTATATGGACCATGCGGCGGCAACACCTGTACCCAAGCAGGTCATTGATGCCATGCTTCCTTACTTTGATGAGCATTTTGGGAACCCGTCAACGGTGTATGACATGGGCACAAAGGTTAAGCAGGTCATTGATGAACAGAGGGCAAAGGTGGCTAAGCTCATCGGCGCCAAAGCAGAGGAGATTGTTTTTACTTCTTCAGGTGCGGAGGCGAACAACCTGGCCGTCAAAGGTGCGGCTCTCGCAAACCGGAAGAAGGGCAACCACATCATTATCTCAGCTATTGAACATCATTCTGTACTCAACTCCGCCAGGTTCTTAGAACGCCAGGATTTTGAAGTGACCTTTCTGCAGGTGGACGAGCATGGACTGGTGGATCCAGAACGCCTGGCTCACGCCATCAGGCCGGAGACAATCCTGGTTTCAATTATGCACGCCAACAATGAGATTGGAACAATAGAACCCATACCAGAGCTTTCTGCCATCTGTCGCGAGAAAGAGGTTATTTTTCACACGGATGCAGTTGCAACAGTTGGAAACCTGCCGGTCGATATCAATGAACTCAACGTTGATTTGCTGAGCCTTTCCGGCCCTTCCCTGGGAGCACCCAAGGGCATAGGAGCTCTTTACTTCAAACGTAATCTGCGACTCATGCCGCTTCTTCATGGCGGGATCCAGGAAAGCGGTAGGAGGGCCGGAACAGAAAATGTTCCCGCCATTGTGGGACTTGGCACGGCGGCAGAACTGGCAGCAGAGCAACTCACTCACAAGGTTGAGAAGGTGCAGGGGCTCCGCAGTCGCCTTGTCCAGGGCGTTCAGGACAGGAACACACGGGCCATCCCGTCAAAAGGCTTCCTGGTCATGCAAGTTTTTGTATCGAAGCCATAGAAGGTGAATCTTTGATTTTCATGCTGAGCCAAAAAGGCATTTATGCAAATACTGGATCTGCTTGCGCTTCAAAGGCCCTTAAGACTTCTCCGGTTCTTGTGGCAATCGGTATACCGGCTGGTCCTCCGGTCTGGGAGACAAGAACTGCTGCGTGACACAAAACTCAGCACAAAGGAGAACAGAAATGTACTCAGAAAAAGTGATGGAACATTTTTCGGACCCGAAGAACGCCGGAGCTATAGAGAATGCCGACGGTGTTGGAGAGGTTGGAAATCCGGTCTGCGGAGACATGATGACGTTCTATATCAAGGTCGACGATGACCGGCTGACTGACGTGAAATTCAAGACCTTTGGGTGTGTTGCGGCCATTGCTGTGTCCAGCATGGTCAGCGAAATGGCAAAAAATAAAACCCTTAGTGAAGCCAAATCCATCACGAAAAAGGCCGTGGCTGAGGCTCTGGATGGTCTTCCAAAGGAAAAGATGCACTGCTCCAACCTCGGGGCAAAGGCACTGGCGGAAGCCATTGACGACTACGAACGAAAAAGATCCGGGGAGCCGCCACCCGCCCCCAAGCCGAAGAAGAAGAAAAGAGCAAAAAGGCAGGTTACATGTAGTCATTGTCAGGAAAGAAACCCAATAACTGCCAAGTTCTGTATGAGCTGCGGGGAAAAGATAGGGGACTAATTAGTGCGAGCCGATTCGTCAAAAAGGGCTATGCCAATCTTACAGGCTTCCGGAAGATCGATTGGCTACTAACCCACGAAATGGTGATGCCATGACTGACAGCAAAAAGCCCATAGAACACAGGAAACAGAGACGATTCCAGGCCCCTGAAGGTGTGTTTGTCGGGGTCGGCCCCTCTTTTGACAAAGTGGGACGTCTAAGAGATCTGAATATAGATGGCCTTTCGTTTCGTTATCTTGGAAACGGAGAGCCCCCGTTTATGACCGATGGTGATTTCTATCTGGGTAAGCTGCCGATTGAGACCGTGTCAGACATAGAAGTGGTCAAGAAGACTTCTCCAAATTCTAAGACTCTGAGGCGATGTTGCGTCGAATTCAGGAAGCTGACACCTTGGCAGAGAGGTAGGCTAGAAGAGTTCATCGACATCTACACTGTAGGCGAGGCCTGAGGTGTCATCAGGAACATATTCTGTCGTCATTGAACAAGGCAGGGCCTATGTGGCCCCTTCCTTCCCCCGTCAGATTGTCTGTTCTAATGACCACTGAGGGTTTAGCAAGAGGTCGGAAATAGAGATAAGAGTTGCGGGCACGCTCGGGTTACGGATTCTCCAGCACTTCCTTCATTTTTATAGACAGGTCTTTCATCGTGAATGGTTTCTGTATGAAACCGTTGCAGCCGCGATCCAATATCTCAGTGGCCTGTCCGTCTATGCCGTATCCGCTCGTAAGGAGGACCTTTACGTTCGGGTTGATCTCCTTCATGTGGTCGTAGGCCTTGCCGCCACCTATGTTGGGCATGACCATGTCCAAAAGGACGAGGTCTATGTCAACCCAATGATGCCTATAGGTCTCTACGGCCTCTTTTCCGTCCCTGGCCAGCAGTACCCGGTAGCCCATGGTCTGCAACAACTCGGCGCCAACCTTCAACATGACCTCTTCGTCGTCCACAAGGAGGACCGTTCCGGTTCCCTTGATGTATTCTTCAGCCGTTTTCAGAGCCTCATACGCATCATCTTGGCGGACAGGGAAATAAATCCGGAAAGTAGTCCTGTACCCCTCGGTCGATTCGACATCAACATGTCCGCCATGGGCCCTAATGATGTTGTACACCGAAGCCAGGCCAAGGCCTGAGCCTTCCCCCCTTTCTTTGGTGGTAAAGAAGGGTTCGAAGATGCTGTCCATGGTTTCTTTGTCCATCCCGTGGCCCGTATCCGCAACCGTCATCAGGACATAGTCACCCGGCTTTGAGTCGTATACCCTCCCCTCCATGTCCGTGTGGGCTATATTCTCCGTCTTCAAGATCAAGTCACCGCCATCAGGCATGGCATCTGCAGCATTCACAAATAGATTCAGTAGGACCTGCTCAATCTGCCCTTTGTCTGCATTAATGGGATGCAAGTCGCCGGCAAGCTGTCGGTGAATCGTAATGTCTTTCTTGATTCTCCCAAAGGTCTCCGATGTCTCCTCCACCAGTTCGTTCAGGATGATCGGTTTGACTTCATGCGTGTCTTTCCGGGCATATCCAAGAAGCTGCTTGGTCAGCTTCACCCCGCTGACGACCTGTTTCTGAATCCCCTTCAACGCTTCATAATGCGGATGCGACCGCGTGATGCCCACAAGCATGATAGAGGCCTCGCCCTGAATCCCCATGAGCAGGTTGTTAAAATCGTGGGCAATGCTACTGGATAGTGTAGCAATCGCCTCCATCTTCTGGGCCTGGCGGAATTGGCTTTCTAATTTGCGGTGTTCTGAAATGTCTTTCAGGAGGCCGACCATCCCTGTCACTTCCCCGGCTGCATCAATATTAGGCGCACCGCTCAAGTTGAAAAGACGGCCAGAACGATCTTTGTTTATCAGAACGATCGTCATATCCCTGATCGTCTCCCTCCCGTCTCTAATTCGTTTAAAAAGATCCATGTAGTTCTTGGTGTCCACCTTCATGGCAAAGTCTGCAAAATTGCTCCCCAGCCCATCCTCTCTTTTGTAGCCCAAGGCCTTTTCAAAGGCCGGATTAAGGTAGGTAAACGTGCCATCCAGTCCCAGGGTGAAGATGATATCAGGGGCGTTTTCACTCAGAGACTTGAAGCGTTCCTCACTCTCCCGCAACGCCTCCTCCGCTTTCTTACGCTCGGTCAGTTCCAGTTTCAGTTGCTCGGTGGTGCTGGCCAGTTCAGCGGTTCGCTCTTTGACGCGCTGTTCCAGCTCATCGTGGGCTTTACGCAGCGCCTCTTCTGCCCGTTTCCGGGCCGCACGGTCACCGTGTTTCCGTACCACCTCTGGAAACACCACGGGCAACAGGTCCAGATAGCCCTGGCTCGGATCCTTTATCATATAATCATCAACACCAGCCTTGAGCGCCTCAACGGCGAGTTGTTCCGACCCTCTTCCGGTCAGAAGCACCAAGGGCAAAGAAATCTTTTCCTCAATGAGATCCTTGGACAGGTCGAGTCCGGACATGCCTGGCAGGCCGTGGTCAATGACAACCAGGTCGAACCGGGAAGCATCGTCACTGAGTCGCGCCAGCGCTTCTTCGGCCCGCATGCACTCCGTGATTTCGCAGGGGACGTCGCTTCTTTTGAAAGCCCGACGGAAAGCCTGTACGTCGAACTCTTTGTCTTCAACCAGCAGGATGCGAAGGGGTGGCGGTGTCTTCGTGGGGTTCATGCTTTCCTCCCGGAAGCTCAACGAGTTGCCAGAAAAGGTTGATGGTCCTTACTGCCTCAGAGAAGTTCTCGAACCCAACTGGCTTGACGATGTAGGCGTTGACGCCCAGATTGTAGCCCTTGAGTCGATCTTCCTCAGCCTTTGATGTCGTCAGGATGATGACAGGGAGATGCTGCAACTCCTCGTCTTCTCTGATATACTTTAGAACCGTGAGGCCATCCATCCTCGGCATTTTGATGTCGAGGAGAAGGATCCCCGGCCGCGGAGCGGCGCCCGGTTCGCTGTACTTTCCGCGCCGACGGAGAAAGTCCAGACACTCCTCGCCATCGTTAACGATATAAAGCTGATTGGCGATGTTGTGCTTCTGCCAGGCCCGATTCGTGGCCACAATGTCGTGTTCGTCGTCTTCAGCCAGAAGGACCACAAATGGTTTCTTGACCATCATCTATCCCTCCTCATGTGTCTTGGGAAGGGTGACAAAGAACGTACTCCCTTCGCCAGGTTTTGACTCCACACGGACAGAGCCGTGCAATTTCCCTGTTGCCTTCTTGACAATGGCCAAGCCGAGCCCAGTACCTTCATACTCTGCACGGGTGTGCAGCCGCTGAAATACTTGAAATATCTGTTCATGGTGGCGAGGCTCAATCCCAATGCCATTGTCCCGCACAAAGATTTCACAGTGTTGCTGGTTCACCGGAAGCCAGCCCATTTCCACCCGCTTGGGCGCGGAACTGTTGAACTTGACAGCATTGCCGATAAGATTCTGAAAGATCTGCCGCAGCAGCGTTGGTTCAGCTTCTATGGTAGGCCATTCATCTCCGATCACTACGTCGACATCCCGGGACAAATCCAGATGGACCACAAGTTTCTCGAGAAATGGCCCCATGTCGATCCCCTCTGTTGGGCCACTCCCCTTCCCAACACGACTCAGTTCCAATAGGTCCTCCACCAATTCCTCCCCCTGATGGACCGCATGGTCGATATTGTCAAGATATGTCTTTTGCTCCCCGCCCAAGGTGTCTTCGAGGTCCTCGCGCAAGAAGTCAGCGTAGTTGTGGATGGCTCGAAGCGGGGCACCAAGGTCGTGGGATACCACGTAGGTATATTCTGAAAGCTCTTCATTGACTGCTTCGAGGTCTGCGGCCTTTTTAGCAAGGGCCTTATGCGCAACACGCAGCGCTTCCTCTGCCCGCTTGCGCTCAGTCAGCTCCTGCTTCAATTGCTCGGTGGTCCTTGCCAGCTTAGCGGTGCGCTCTTCAACGCGTTGCTCCAGCTCATCATGCGCTTTTTGCAGTGCTTCCTCCACCCGCTTCTGATCAGTAATGTCTCGCAGAACGTGGACGCTCCCTATAGGAACTGCTTCACGACTTACGTAGATGGCCGCGCTGATGCTCACGTCAAGGATCTCGCCGGCTTTTGTGTATCGACGGCTTTCTATACCGGAAAAGCTTTCCCCTGCCAGAACCTTGTCAATCATCATCTGGGTCTCGGGCCAGTTCTGTTCAGGCACATAACCTACCTTCTTGCCCAGGAGCTCCTCTTGGGTCCACCCAAAAACCCGTGTAAATGCGGGGTTCAAATAGGTGCATTGACCCTCCATATCGTAGACGACGACTGGATCCGGAGACGCTTCAAGAACGATACGATACCTTTCCTGGCTATCCCGCAGCCGCTCCTGTGCCCGCTTGAGCTCGGTGATGTCCAGAAAGCTTTCTAGAAGGTGGTGCCGGCCTCCCAGTGTAACAGAGGTCACGGTCTTGAGAATGGCAATGGACTTGCCACTGGCGGTCAGTAGGACCCGTTCTGCATTGTCCACCGTCTGCCCGAGGTCGGCGATCGGACAATGACCTTCTTCAGCCGGGCAGACATACTTGTGACACACTTTGCCCACAATCTCTTCCTTGGGAGCACCGACCATTTGTGCGGCAACCGGGTTCACATCAACAATCGTGCGGGTTTCGGGGTCAATGACGATGATCCCGGCGTGTACGGAATTCAGTATCGTCCTCAGGCGTGCCTCGCTATCCCGTAGCCGCTCCTCTGCCTGCTTGCGCTCGGTGATGTCCGCGATGTTCCCCAAGATGGCAAGCTCTCCCTCGTACTCCATTGCGGTGTTTCTCCTCGCAATCCAGACAGCTTCGCCGCTCTTCTTGAGCCCTCTCGCCTCATATTCCGATGGCGCTTCTTCGCCCTTTAGTCTCTTTGTCCTTATGTCGTTGGTTAAAGGCCGATCCTCAGGGTGAACGAGCTTCCTGGGATCCATACCGATCAACTCATCTCTCGAATAGCCGTAAATCTCAGCGAACTTGTTATTGGCAAATACGATCTTACCCCCCTGGTCGATGTAGATGCCTGTTAGAGAATGTTCAACCAAGGTGCCGTATTTATCCTCCGATTTTCGCAATGCGTCCTCTGTCCGCTTGTGCTCACTGATGTCTGTCATGTTTCCCATGACAGCAGGTCTTCCCTCATATTCGATGACCGTTGCCATCATCTCGCACCAGACGGTCTTTCCATCCTTTCTGAGTCTCCGGACAACATACCGCTGGGGGACAACTTCTCCTTTCAGTCTTTTTGCTGCTACTTCTTTGAGGCCTTCTCTTTCATCAGGATGGATCAACGCCAGGGGGTCTTTGCCAAACAGTTCTTCTGTCTGGAAACCATGCATTTCCGCAAACCGGTCGTTCACAAACACATACTTTCCGTCCTGGTGTATGAAGATACCGGAGAGGGAGCTGTCAACAAGCGTCTTGTACTTTTCCTCTGATTGCCGGAGCACCTCTTCCACCCGACTGCGTTCTTCCATCATCTCTTCTTCAGTCTGAAAGATATCCCAGAACAGACGCGCTGCAACATGATCCATCAGACGGACGTGCTCCGGTTTGGTTCGAAAGATTTCACTGGCGACCTCAGGACGACCTGTCAGCTCAATGATGATGTTGAGGTCTTTGAGTTTGTACAGATCGCGGTAGTCTTGCGTGGTGAAGACGCCTTTTTCCTGTGCATATAGATAACCCACCGCCTGGGGATCAATAGATGCCACCCCGATAAGCTTCATGCGAAGCTGACTCAGCTTTTCGGCAAATATCATTTCCATGATCGCCTTGCACCCGGGACCACCACCCACGATTGCCACGTTGAGGGCTCTATACTGTTCCATGGTTTGACCCTTGTTCAACCAAATGCATCTAAGGACTCACCAATCATACCTGGGAAAAGGAACGGCCGTGACAATGGCCTGCTCGAATCATGGGAGCAGGGGCCTACGGTGCCGATTTGGATAGGTACCTGATATCACAAGACTTGTCAAGTTGTCAGCAACATCTTGACAAACCAGTCCTTCAACAGGCCGGTTTCGGCGGGGCCGGGCCCTCAAGGCTTCAGGCGGACGGATGGGGGGCAAGTCTGCCTCTCACCCTGGCTCCCAAATCATGGATATCCTCCAGGATCATATAGAGGGAAGGGACTAACAGCAATGTAATGCCCGTGCCGAAGAGCACGCCAAAGCCAAGGCTGATGGCCATGGGGATCAGGAATTGGGCCTGCAGGCTGCGTTCCAGCAACATCGGGGTAAGACCGGCAAAGGTCGTGAGAGAGGTGAGGATGATGGCCCTGAAGCGGAGGGCCCCGGCTGCGGTAATGGCATCATGGGCGCTTTTCCCCTGGCCACGGATCCGGTTGGTCGCGTCGATCAACACCAAGGAGTCATTTACGACCACACCGGATAGGCCAACGATCCCAAACATACTCAACAGGCTGAGGTTATGCCCCATAATCAGGTGCCCGAATATGGCACCGATCATACCAAATGGGATGGCAGACATCACAACAAGAGGCTGGGTGAACGACCTGAAGGGAATCGCCAGCAGGGCATAGATGCAAAACAGCGCAATGACATAGCCTTTCATGACATCAGCCATTGACTCTTTTTGTTCCTTTCCTTCCCCTTCGATCGTGTATCGCAAGCCGGGATAGCTATTCTTCAGTTGCGGCAGAAAGGCGTTTTCCAAGTCGGCACGCACCTCATTCGCGTTCGCAACCGTCTCATCCACATCAGCTGTCACCTTGATCACCCTTAAGCGCTGCGCCCGCTGGATCGAAGCATAGCCCTGCTCCATATTCACCTCAGCCACCTGGCTGAAAGGAACCTCTGACCCGTCGGGCGCGCGGATACGCATCTCCTCCAAATTGCCCAATGACTTGCGTTCGGGCTCTGTGTAGCGGACCATGACCTTGACTTCATCCTGATCGCGCTGCAGACGCAGGGCCTCGGCCCCGTAAAACGCGTGCCGTACCTGTCTGGCAAGGTCATCCAGTGTCAGGCCCAGACTGCGCGCAGCCAGCTTCAGTTTAAGCTGCACCTCTTCTTTCCCGGGCAAGAAACTGTCACTCACGTCAAAGACCCCGGGATAACCGCGGAGTTCATCCTTGACTTCATCTGCTGCTGTCAGAAGCTGGTCGTGATCGTCTAAGGACAGGTGAACTTCTATCGGACTGCCCACACTGAAAAGTGCGCTCTGGAAAGTGACAGACTCAGCCTCCGGGATGACCCCCACCTTTTCGCGCCACAAGTTGGCCAGGTGACTTGCACTCACGTCCCGTTGTTCGCCTTCCAGAAGCTGGACCCTGATCTGGGCCAGATGGCTCCCCTGTTGCGGACCGCCAGCCATGGGGCCGTGCCCCCCCGAGTGAAACCCGATGGAGGCGACGCTGTATTCAAAAAGGGGCGGTACGCCCTTAGGGCGCTGATTGTCCGCATCGGCCAGGGTTTCCTTCGCGGATTGCTCCAGCTGAGCAACGATCTCTGTGGTATGCTCAACCGGTGTGCCTGCAGGCATGGTGAGGGAACAGACCAACGTGTCACTGTCTATCTTGGGAAACAGAGTGAATTTGATCAATCCACCTTTGTATATTCCAAGCGTTAACATCAGCATGGCGATACCAAGGGACACCGTGGCATAACGCCACCTCACACAGAAGTCGACCAGTCTGGCATAAGGGCCTTTGATCACCCATTGCAGCCACCGGGCCACACGTTTCTCTTCGATGGAGCCTTTGGCCTGGTGCATTCTTCCACGCTTAGACCAGGCCAGGTGGGCCGGCAGAATCAAAAGGGACTCCACCAGGGAGCCAAGCAGAACAACGATCACGACGATCGGGATGTTGCGCATGATTTTTCCCATCGTACCTGAACCCAAAAGGAGTGGCCAGAACGCTGCCACCGTGGTCAGGACGGCAAAGATCACCGGTCTGCCGACTTCTATTGCACCCTGCACCGCACCACCGAGACCCGCAATCCCTTCGTCTTGCTTGCGAAAGATATTTTCGCCAACGATTATGGCATCATCCACAACAATCCCCAGAACCGTGATGAAGGCAAAAAGGGAGATCATATTGATTGAGACATCAAACCTCGGCAAGACCATAATGCCGGCTGCAAAGGAAATCGGTATCCCCAAAGTAACCCAAAACGCGAGCCGCACGTTCAGAAACACGGCCAACAGAATGCTTACCAGGATCAGACCGATACCCATGTTTCTCAACAACAGCTCCATGCGGCTCCGCAGAATCTCCGACCTGTCACTATAGAAACTGATCTCTATCCCGGCAGGAAGACTGGGCCTGATTTCCTCAATGTAGCCTTTGACCGTGTCGGCCACTGTCAGGGCGTTTTGATCGGCTACCCGGAAGACTTCAATCACGCCGGAGGGCTTACCTTGGAATCGGCTTGCGAGATCCACATCCTCGAAGCCGTCCCTCAAATTTGCAATTCGTCCCAACGTAACCGTACTGCCATCGGTTCGGGTAATCACCGCCACATCCTCATAGTCTCGAGCATAGTAACGGCGACCCTTGGTCCGGACCAGGATTTCGCCACTGGCTGTCTTGACGCTGCCGGCCGGGAGGTCAAGGCTGGCCCTTCTAACGGCTTGGGCCACCTGACCCAAAGTAAGTCCATAACGCCGAAGAGTTTGTTCAGAGATCTCAATATGGATCTCACCCTGCCGAATGCCAAAGAGCTCCGCATACGTGATGTCCGGCAGATTGGTAATCTCGTCTTTGATTTTCTCTGTTAAGCGTTTGATGGTTGACTCTGGTGCATCACCATAGACGGCCACATTGATGACCTGCCTTCGCCGTGTCACCTCTCGGACGACCGGTTCCTCGGCCTCATCCGGAAAGATGGTAATCCGGTCTACCTCAGCTTTGACCTCGTCGAGAAGTTCTTTCAGGTCCCAGCCGGTCATGACTTCAATGTTGACCGTGCCAACCCCTTCTCGGGCAACAGAATCGATTCGTTTGATGCCGGCCAGGCCCGCAACATTTTCCTCAATCCGGCGGACGATGCCCTCTTCCACCTCTGCCGGCGAAGCACCAGGATAGGCCATGGTAACGGAGATTCGATCCAGGGAGGTCTCGGGAAAAACCTCTAGTTTCATGGTCACAGCAGTGAATGCGCCCGCCAACAATAGGAAGATCATGAGCAGGTTGGCTGTAACATGGTTTTCGGCAAACCAGGCAACAATCCCTTTCATAACCGGGCTTCCTCTTTCACCGGGGCCGTACGCACGGCCATGCCGTCAGTGACCACCTTGAGAAGGGTTGTCACCACCGCTTCCCCGTCCTCCAGGCCGGCCTCTACCAGGGCCTCATCGCCCTGAACCCGACCCACTTCCACCTCGCGGAACCGAAGTCGATTATCGCTGTCGACCACCCAAACCACATTGCCTTCGTGCAGTGCGGATCGGGGAATAAGGGCCGCGTTGGGCAAGGTACGGCCTTGGATATCCACTGTAACAAACAAACCCACAGCGAGTGGGGGCTTCTTTGCATAGGGTTTTTCTACTCTAACAATTACATTGATCGTCCGCGTGCGTTCATCCAGCTTCCCCTCAGTGCGAACCACCTTCCCCGACCAGAGCAGCTCGCGTCCGGCAATACGGGCCCGTACTGCAGCGGAAGAACCGGCATTCTTTCCGGGAGTGAAGCCGGGAATATGAAACCAGAATGCATCCTCGTCTTCCAGGGGCACGACAATCTCAGCCGCCTCAATAGAATACAGGTTGGCTAACGGCTGTCCGGGGGATACATATTGACCAATGCCGACGTCTTCCTGACTCACGCGGCCCGCAAATGGAGTCTTGAGCACGGTCCGCCCCAAATTCAACAGGGCACGGTCAAGGTCTGCCCTATCAGCCTTCAGTCCGGCCGTGGCAGCAGCCAACTGAGGCTCTTTGGCCACCAGGGGAGGCGGCTTTTCTTCTGATTTGGAATCGTCGGCATGAAGAAGACGCCACTCTTCCCGTGCTGCAGCCGCCTCTTCTTCAGCCAGTCTCAGAAGGCTCTCAGAGTTCTTCACTTTTGCCTCGGCTAAGGTCACAGCGATCTCGTAATCCACAGGGTCTATGCGTAAGAGAGTATCGCCCTTGCTGAATCTGCCCCCGTTCACCAGGGCTGGAGAGACATACACGACCTTGCCTCCTACCTGCGGTATGAGATTGATCTCCCGCAAGGGTCTTACTGTGCCTTCGCCCAGTATGTGAACCGCCTGCGGCCCTGTCTTGACATTGATCGTCCGGACCATGGGCACGGGGACAGTTGGTTTTCGTTTCTTCATCTCCGGCTTGCTTGCAGTCAGTGCCCGCATGCCGATGACGCCCAACATAACGAGGACAACGGTGATGCCCAAATGAATCAGTCTTCTCTTTGTCATAGTAGATCTCTCTATTCTCGTGTCACATTCCAGTCTGAATTAAAATACAAGGCTTGTTGTCACGATACCGGTTCGGCCCAGCCGCCGCCCAAGGCCCGGTGCAGGGTAACGCGATTTGTCAGGATCGTCAGATCGACTTCCAGTAAATCCCGCTCCGCCTCAAAGCGGGTTTGCTGTGCATCCAGCACCGTGATGTAGTCGACCAGACCCCTGTCATACCGGCTCTCAGCAATTCTCTGCGTGGCCCGCGCATCCTGCACAAAGCTTACAATATGACCCCGACGTTTCAGCTGCTCCTCGCGAGTCAGGAATGCGCTTTCCACCTCGGCAAAAGCGTTCAGTACGCTCTTGGCATACTCGGCCACGCCCTGTTGATATCTTGCCTCAGCCGCCCGTTGGCCGGCCTTCAGTTTGCCTGCATCAAAGAGTGGTTGGGCGATGCCCAGGGCAATGTTCCACAGCTCGCTCTGGGGACTGAAGAGCCCGTCCAGTTCATCACTCGCGTATCCGTATGCACCGGTCAGGGTAATGCGGGGAAATCGGCTCGCCTTGCTCACACCCACCTGGGCGTTCAAGGCCATTAGCCGGGCCTCAGCCGCCCTGATGTCCGGACGGCGCAAGAGGAGCTCAGAGGGGAGACCAGGAGGCACGGGGGCCAGGTGCTTGAAGTAGTCTTCTGGCTGGGCCCGGGCCGGCCCTGTCGTGGGGTAGCGCCCAAGGAAGACAGCCAGTTGCTGCTGGGTCGTGCCCAGATCCTGTCTCAGGGTCGGAAGGATCGCTTCGGCCCGCGCCAGAATCCGGCGTGCCTGTCTCACATCCAGGACCGAGGTAAGGCCCCGCTCGTAGCGACTTTGTACGAGGGTGAGGCTGCGGCGGAGGGTTTCGGTTAGCTGATTGGTAATCTGAATCCCCCGCTCAACGGACTCCATCCGCAAATAGAGAATAATAGTCTCCGCTACCACGGTCTGAGCCACTGTAAGACGGTTCTCCTCTGCCTGCAGGAGAGCGGCCCTGGCCGCCTCCTCAGCCCGGGCGAGACGACCCCAGAGGTCGATCTCAAAGGAAGCGGGCAGTGACAGGCCATACGTCGTACTCTCTCTATCTGGAGTAACCGGCTGGCCGGGTACGGCGACTCCCTCGGGTCGGCGCTGGCGTTCAGCTCCTGCCTGAACGCCTACACTCGGAAAACGGTCCGCCCTGGTCTGAACGAGTTGAGCCCTCACTTCCAGAATGGCGGCAGTCGCCTTTTTGATGTCCAGGTTGTTGACCAACACGTCCTCCACCAGTTGGTTTAATTCCTGGTCGCCGAACACCTCCCACCAGCGATCCTCGAGTTGCGGGGCTTGTGTATGCTCCGGTCCATACCCGTATGATGCCGGGACCTCGATTCCGGTGTCAGGCCGTTGGTAATCCGGGCCCACCTTCATACAGCCACCTGTAACCAACAGGATGGCTAACAACGCCAACAGATAGCAAAATGCTCGGTTCAATGCAGATCCTCCCCCACACCCAATCCTGTAAGCGAAAACTCGGTGATGTGTTCCACCAGCCGGTTCTTGAACGCCTCTGTGTATTCACGACCTGTGACACGGGTCACCGCCGCCCGCGCAAAATTGAAGTGGAGCACCATGGCGAACATGCTTAGAATATTGAGCATTAGGTGCTCTGTTCCAGACTCTTCGGGCATGCTCGGACGCAACATGCCTGCGAGTTTCTTGAAGAATGGACGCATGACTTCGTCCACAACCAGCTCAAGCGCCTCGGTGGACTGACTCAGCTCCCTGACCATAAGCTGGTGGTGGCGAAAACGCTCCTCATCTGACAGGGGTCCCACCAGAAAAGCTTCGGCCAGGGCGCGGGCCACTGCTCTTGGCGACGCAACCTCTTCGCCGTCCAGGGACTTCTTGAAGGACTCCTGCAACCGCCTGGCCCGGGGGATCCAGCGTGCACGGAATACCTCCAGGTAGAGATTCTTCTTGTTCCCGAAATGGTAGTTCACGGCCGCGAGGTTACAGCAAGCTGCATTCGTAATCTCTCTGACGCTCACAGCGTCGTATCCTTTTCGGGCAAAAAGTGCCTCTGCCTCATCCAACAGGCGGTCTTTGGTCAAATCATGGTTATCAGCCTTGCTCATGGTTTTCCCTCCGTGCGTATAACAAACGTTTGTATAAAACGGCTGTTTGAATGTCAAGCGTTTTCTTTGTTTTTTTTACCGACCGCCTATAGTGATTGTCAATAATATGTTCCTTTTACGGCCGATTAGGCCGGCAGGAGGTATCTCTTTTTGAATCAGGTCAATTCCCGTCTTCGCTCGTCGGGGGCAACATATACGGAACGCTACAGGCTAGGCACACGGCAGCGCCCCTTACACGCCTGGTAGCGTGTTTGTACATGGCTCAATCCTGTGTAGAAGATCCGTGCCGTCGTGGTACCTGTCAGGAAATATTCGGTGACCTGATTCAAAAAGAGATACCCCCTGCCGGCTCCTCACAAACGGTTCAAAACGGAACATATTTTTGACAACTGCTCTAACACAGTGAGGGAACAAGGCGTTCCAAGGGGGAATGCGTGCAGATGAGGCTCGCTCGAAACCCACCAGGCATGGTGGATGCGGGCTTTCGGGCGGGAGCGATGAAATGCGGACTTAGACTTTTCCAGTCATTTGACCGGAGCTTTCGGCCAATGAGGCTTCACGACGTTCAACAGGGAGCCAGTAAAACTCGCGGATCAGGACACGGACGATGCAGGCAACCGGCACGGCAATGATCATCGCGCCAATGCCGAACTGTGCCCCCGCGATCAGGGCAAGCATGACTACAAGCGGATGCAGTCCGGCCCCTTTTCCCACAATCTTGGGCTGGAGGACGAAACCTTCAATGGCCTGGATCAACGTGAAGAGACCGAGAACCGCGAGCATACCAATGATTCTTGTTCCCCAAGAAACCCCGCCGGTCAACAGAACTATCAGTATCCCGGGCGTAACGCCGATAATGGATCCCAGGTAAGGTATGAACCCGCCTATGGCTGCAACCGCGCCGATCAGGATACAGTAGTTACGCAGAGACGGAAAACCGAAGAAACTTATGGAGAAGAGGCCGATGGCAAACGACGCCCCGACAATGGCTGAGACCGTAAGCTGCCCGCGCAGAAAGCCCCCGACCGCCGTGTCAATCTTGCCCAGAACATCAAATACCCTCTCACGGTACTCAGGAGGAACCATCTTTCGAATAAAAGGCCCGGTCTTTTCCCAATCCAGGATGATGTAGAAGTTTATTATCCCAATAAAGACCACGAAGGAAAAGAAACCAATTATGGAACCAACACCGCTGAAGATGCCCTTTGCGAACTCTCCCACAGCCTCAAAACCGCCGGAAGCTGCTTTCTGCAGCGCCGGCAAAAGTGAGCCGGCCACTTTCTGATAATCAACATCGATTGTCTTGATCTTGTTTTGAATCGCCTTTATGAGGTCCGCGTCGACTTGCAGGTATTTATTTTCGGAAAGCTTAGTCAACAGGGCGGGCATCGCCTCTTTGACACCCTGAAACAACTTAACAAACTGAGAGAGAATGGTGGGAATGACGAATGCCATCAGAATGAAAATGACCAGAAAGATAATCAGGTAGAGGACGAGTGTCCCCATAACCCGTCCAAGCTTCAACCGGCGCTGCAACCCGATCACAACCGGCGCCAGGATGTAGGCAAGAATAAGCGCCACCAGGAAAGGAGTGAGAACGTTGAAAACGATAGTAAGGGCGCCCTGGACCAGGCTAAAAGTGTAGAAGCCAAAAGCGATCGTGCCCATGATCCCGACGGCATACATAATTCGCCGTAATAGGGGATCGGCTATTTTGAATTCAGCCGCGCCTTGACCCTCTGTTTGTTTACCAGTCATGAGAACTCCACGGCATCAAACCAGTCGGCAATCAATGATCGTAAGCCAGCAACGTCCGGTGAGTGCCCTTTTGGCCAAAAGAGTATAAAGGGATGAGGCTCCCGTGTCAAACGAGAAGCCATTTCAAAACCCCATCTAACGCCCGATGGCTGTGCGATGGCTGTGTTGAGGGCCTGTTGTTTTGCTTCGCAAAACTTAAATCCAAGCGCCTAACGGCGCCCTTAAGTACCCGCTTCGCTTTGTACTTAAGGCCATCCCGCCTCTGGCGATCTGAGGTTTTGAAACGGCTTCGAGAAACCCTCCCGGCATATATAGGAAGTGTAGCAAGCTCGACGTTGTCCGAAAGGGACAGGATAACAAGATTTGACAAAACCAAGGCAGATGGCATAAACGAACAGGTGAATTCCCAGCGGTTCTCGGTTATGTCAGAGATCATCAGTGAAATAAAAGCGATTGACACGTCTCCCAGGAAGATTCGGGATTTTGGCATTACTTTCTTAGTGGTGTTTGCCCTTATTGGGGGAGTCCTCCTTTACAAGGGTCGAAGTCTTGGATACGCCTGTTTTGGCGCGGGCGTTCTCTTTGTCGTCTTGGGAAAATGGGCGCCACGTTTGCTGAGACCTCTCCATAAAGCATGGATGGCCCTGGCCATTGTGCTCGGCTTCTTTACATCCAGAATCATCCTGTGCATCCTTTATTATTGTGTCCTTACACCTATTGGCGTTATCATGAGACTTCTCGGAAAGGACCCACTTGATCGACGATGGGACGAGGAAGCCCGATCATATTGGATCAAGAAGGAACGAAAAACCTTTGATAAGGAGCAGTATAAGAAGCTGTACTGATTTTCACCTCATGGCAGCAGGTTGATCTTGACGGGCTCTTGACCCCAAGTCCCTTTACGGTGGGTCTAAGACGTATTTTGGCAAATCTTGAGGTAGGCCATGGAAAAAAAAGATTTCATAAAGGAGTATAAACAGGAGTACAGAACCATTCTGGCCGTGCTTCAGAAGGTGGGGATAGATCATATCAACAGCGGACATCTCGAAGGGAATCCTCTTCAGCATTTGGAATACACTCTGAAATCGGTGCGAGAGTCGTGTGAAAAGAACATCTGCAAGATATGCGACAAGCGGGAAGCACAGGAAAGAAGGAAGCAAAAGAAGAAGCTGAAGGTTGTCAAATAGGTGCACGGTTCTTCTTGAGAAGTTCAAGGTCATGGTTCAGCCCGCAATGACGCCCCACCCTCATCTATCAAATGATCCCAGAAAACCGACCAGGACTCAGCTGTAGGAACATGCATGACGAGATCCAAACCTATTGTATTCTTTCTGTTATATTTCCTCTATTTTCTTACCTTCTGGATGGTACTCGCCTATCTGCCCCTTATTCTTAAAACCTACGGGTTCACTGACCAGAAAATAGGATTTGCTATAGGTCTCAACTCTCTTTCGAGTCTCTTCCTTGTGCTTCCTTTTGGTGTTTTCTCAGATTACTTCTCCCCAAAAAAAACCTTGAACCTGGGGGCGATCTGCTTTTGCGTCTATTTTCTTCTCCTTATTTTTCTGAAGGACTTTTGGACTGTGTGTGCTGCGGTTCTGCTCGGGGGGGTGGGTGCTGCATCCATTCGCGTGATCTCGATGTCTTTGTACCTGAAGCTGATCGACGACACGGGACGGGGTAAGAAGGTGGCATTTTTACATCTTGGCGGTTACCTCGGCTTTGGATCCGGTCCGCTTCTTGGTGGTTATCTTTATGAGGCCTTTGGAGCAACGTCCGTGATGACGCTGGCGTTTGTACTTTCGATGCTGATCGTCCTGTTAACCCTGCTTCTCGAAGATGCCCCGCCGGTCGTCTTTAGCTTCAAGGACTACAGAAAGGACGTCAAAAAACCGGACGTCCTTTTCTTGATTGCATTGGTCTTTATTCTCGGCACCCACTTCGGAGCGGAGCAGTCCACGATCAGTCTCTTCATGAAAGAGGTCGTTGGTCTGCAGAAGAAGGAGATAGGGCTCGTATTCTTTGTTCTGGGCATCTGGATGTCCATACTGGTACCGTTTGCCGGCATTCTCATGGACAGAAAACACAGGATATTCTTTCTGCTCCTGTTAGGACTCATTATCTCAAGCTCTTTTCAGTTCCTGACACCCTTTGCCACCACCTTGGGCGGACTCCTCGTCATCAGGATGATACACACCATGGGTGACACCCTGGCGATTCTGGAGTCCGACGTCCTGACCGCACAATTCTTCCCGGCCGCCAGGCTTGGCGGCAATTCGGGGCTCCTCTTTTGTGTCAGAACATTGGCGATCTTTGCTTTTGCTGCTTTTTCCGGGTGGCTCAACCAGACCTGGGGCTACAAAACGCCTTTTTTTGTAAACGGAATTATGGTATTCGGGTTTTCCCTGGCTGCCCTCTTCTATGTTTGGAGACGGCTGCGTCATGCTCCTCTTCACGCGGGTAGCCGTTAAGCTGAAAGGAAGATGATGACCAAGAAGCAAATGATAGTGCTGGCAACAAGAAATGCAGGGAAGACGAAAGAGATACAAGAGCTCCTAAAGGACTTCCCTGTGGAAATAAAGAATCTGGACGATTTCGGCCCGATCCCCCCTGTTGAGGAAGATGGTATGACCTTTGATGACAATGCCTACAAAAAGGCTTCTTTCACGGCCAAGGTGCTTGGCCTGCCGGCGCTTGCCGACGATTCGGGCCTTCAGGTCGATGCCCTCGCAGGGGCCCCTGGAGTCCACTCGGCGCGATATGCGGGGCCGGATGCCACAGACGCAGAAAACAACGCCAGGTTGTGGCGCGAAATGGACGGGCAGACAAACCGGGCAGCGACGTTTGTGTGCGTGATCTCTATTGCAGTCCCTTCCGGTCCGGCCCTTACTTACGAAGCGGAGTGTAGAGGGACTATTGCTGACGCCCCGGAGGGCGACAAGGGATTTGGATACGACCCCATCTTCTATTACCCCCCACTCAAAAAGACCTTTGCCCAAATGTCTTCGGAAGAAAAGAATCGGGTCAGTCACCGCGGAAAAGCCTTTGCAGAACTAGGGAA